>PAON01000005.1:0-17721 GCA_002708495.1 Dehalococcoidia bacterium
AGATTGAGGAAACTGGAGCAGCCTGTGTGGGTATAGTTGCTGATGTATCTGATACTGCGACGATGGGGGATTTGCACACTTCCGTAGTGGAGGCCCTCGGACCTATAGATATACTTGTTAATAATGCCGGTGGAACTAGGTCCAGAGACGACATTAATGGAACACCTCTAGAAGATTTTAAAGGCACCTTTGATTTAAATGTTTTTGGAGCTTTTGAGTTGATGCAGCATGTTATACCGTCTATGAGAAGTAATGGTTGGGGCAGGATTATTAATATTGCTTCTATTTGGGGACGAGAATACGGTGGAAATATATCTTACATGTCGGCAAAAGCGGCATTAATTGCTGTTTCTAAACATTCGGCAATCTCCTTGGCTAAAGATGGAATACTGGTTAACTCCATTGCCCCTGGTTCAATTGAACACCCTGGAGGCTCATGGGAACGTTTCCAAAATGACAATTCACCGCAAGTCGTAGAAAACTTTATAAAGGAAAATTTGCCTCTTGGTAGGTTTGGCTGGCCTGAACCACTTGGAGATTTGGTTGCCTATCTTGCCTCCGATCGATCGGGACTAATTACTGGTTCATGTATCGTAATTGATGGTGGTCAGAGCGTATCGATGATCTAGAATTTAGTTTTCCAAAGATCTTTTGGGGTTTGGATGCTCTAATACTTCAGGGTTGACTAAGTTCTCAGGCATACTATTCCTGTATACCCTGACGACTTCGCTTGCTGCTCGTTCCTCTAACTCTAGCGTGGATTCCTGGGAGAAGAAAGCTGTGTGAGGCGTTATCAGTATGTTTTCCAACTGCAACAAGGGATGATCCCTTGATGGTTCGTTATCTACCATGACATCTAACCCTGCACCACCTATTTGCCCCTCTGATAGGGCCTTATATAAGGCTGCTTCGTCGATCAAGGGACCTCGTGCTGCGTTGATGAGGAAGGCATCATCTTTCATTAAACCAAATTCTTTTGGACCAATCATTTTTTCGGTGTTGGGAGTCAATGGTGCATGAAGGGACACAAAATCCGAATTCTCCAGTAGTGTCTCCAGACTTACTAATTTTCCGCCTGAAGATTCCACTATTTCTTTAGGCGTGAAAGGGTCTGATGCCAATATTTTTAAGCCGAAAACAGAGGCTTTTTCTGCTACTGCTTGTCCGATCCGGCCAAATCCTACGATGCCAATAGTTTTACCTCTAAGTCTTTTGATACGCATCGTTAAGCCCAAATGGCCCCACCCATCAGATTTTACTGATCGGTCGAATAGGGCTATTTTTCTATTCCAGGTGTGGAGCATTGCCAAAACGTGGTCAGAGACTTCGTCTACGCAATAGTCAGGAACGTAGGTCACGGGTATGCCAAGTTCGGTTGCGGTAGCCACATCTATATTGTCAACACCAACTCCAAATCTTCCTATCGACACACAATTTTCTGCGGCTCTAATTACATTTCCTGTGACTTTTGCAAAACATGTCATGATGGCATCCACGTCTCTAGCTAATCCAATCAGAGTATCTTCCTCCCCATCAGGAGCTACTATGACTTCTGCTCCGGCAGCCTCTAAAACAGCCTTCTCTGGCTCTATTGTCGGCCATACATGATCTGTAATAAGGACTTTCCAACCCATTTATTTCTCCCTTACATTAAGGCTATTTAGCAATTAAATTGATGTTAAATCTCTTGGCATCGGATTAAACATACACCCTTCGACAAAAACTTCGAAGAAATCTGGAATAGTTTCCAATTCCAAATGCTCTATATCCAATACTAGCTTTTCTATTTCGATTCTCATTTTGATTGATTTAAGCATTAACACGGCGCCTTCGAGTGAAGCATTTCCTACTTTTTCTATCTTTTTTAGGGGGAAATTGGCTATAAAGCCAATGTCCCTAGCATTTGATGAATTTATGTAGTTTGCGAAACCTCCAGCCAGGTACAGTTTGGATATTTCACTAATCGGTGCACCGAAGTGTCGTAGCGCCATATATTGTCCACAATAGTTGGCAGATTTCGCCTGAGCCAAGGCACTAATATCGGATCGGTACAAAGCCATATTTTCATCTTCTGAAAATACGTATGCATTATCTCCGTTTGAGTAAACTCCGAGTTCGGTCATCAAATTGGATTTTCTCAGCTCGGCCAACAAATCAATCAAACCCGACCCACAGATCCCTTGGATGCCGGCATCTCCTATAGTATCGATCTCCAAAATACCATCTCGGATTTTCACGGATTCAACCGCCCCTTCGTACCCAGGCATCCCGTATGTTATCTCACCACCCTCAAAAGCGGGCCCAGCAGGGCAGGAGGCTGCGACCATTTTATCTCTGGTTCCTATTACAACTTCAGTATTGGTGCCTATATCCACTAACATTATAGGGTTTTCGGTTTCATCAGCCGTTATCGCCAGTAAGTCCGCTGCTACATCTGCACCTACATGGCACCCAATTATAGGACCGCTATAGATTCGAGCCTGAGGGAATATTCGGAGACCAAGTTCTTTTGCACTTATATTAATCGCAGTGGATTCTCGTGAACCAGATTCCATATCATGTTGAATAATCGATTTATAGGGTTTTTCGCCCACGGTTTGTACATTTACACCAAAAAGTATGTCTCTCATTGTAGTGTTTCCGACTAGTACAGCGTCATAAATTCTTCTTCGATGAATTTTATGTTCCCTAAGCATTTCACCTATTTCATAATTGATCGATGACAGTAATACTTTTTTTAATTCACCTTTATTTGGTCCACCATCATAGGAAATTCTGTTCATTACATCAGACCCCCCGAATCTTTGGGGGTTTTCAAAAGAGGAAGTGGCTAAGGTGTCTCCACTTTCNAGGTCNACGATGCTTAACACTATGGTTGTGGTNCCAATATCCCCTGCCAAGCCTAAAATGTGNCCCTGATATNTGTCCNCATCCATTTCCTCTATGAAGACTCTGTCAGCTCTTTTGGTAGCAAGGCTATCTAAATTAACAAGCCTCTTCACTCCTGAGGTTAAAATTTTTGGTTGTCTTCTTAGTGTGCTAAATTCCACATCCGCTGTTAAATCTTCGACTACTGCTTGACAGGCCAACCTGTAATTACCTCTTAAGAAAGTTTCTTCTTGGGTTAGCTGGTTTAGGGATTCCATTCCCTTTTTTATTTCCACCACACACTCATGGCATTGCCCGTTTCTACCACATGCGGTCGGAACTCGAACCTCAAGATTATCGGCGTAATCAAATATCGTTTTTTGAGGGCTTATCGGATATTCTTTGCCGTCGGCAAAAACTGGAGACATTTCGTTATACCTTCAAACTATATTTAGCTTGGTGAATTCTACAGTCCACAAAGAAAGAATGTACTATTAGCCGTTAGGTTAATTGCTGGGTTCCCAGGCCGAGCGATAATCTAGGTCATCACTTCCGAGACAAAGGTACAATTTTCCAACAGTGGCTGGTCTATCTTGGTTGCGGCAACCAAATTTCGCGGTGCACCTGTCATCAACATTTTTGTACGGGCATCTCCATGTGGACACCTCCGAGGCTGCATCTGAGATAGACCTGAAAATCGATTCAAGCCTTCCTAAACTCTCTCTATATTTTTCTTGGTCAACTGGTTCCATTTTTTTCTCTGTGGCCACAAAATATTTGATAGACCTTANCCAAATGGGCTTATTGAAGGCTCCGTGTCTGGGCTCATAAAAGCTTTGGCTAATTCCACACAAGATATAGCATCCTTTCCGTAACCATCCGCACCCATGTCATCGGCAAATTCTTGGGAAAGCGGAGCTCCNCCAACCATAATTTTCACCACNTCTCGCATCTCAACTTCTTCGAATGCGTCNATGGTTCTACCCATATTGGGCATGGTNGTTGTTAATAATGCAGACATTCCTAAAACCCCAGCCTCATTCTCCTCAACGGCCTCGATGAATTCTTCTGCGGATGTGTCCACACCCAAATCGATAACACTAAAACCAGCTCCTCGCAGCATCATGATACAAAGATTCTTTCCAATATCATGTAGATCTCCTTTCACTGTTCCCATTATCACGGTGCCAGCAGGTTCTATACCTGACGCGGATAGAATTGGTTCAACATGAGTCATACCGGCTTTCATAGCTCTTGCAGCAACAAGCACTTCTGGTACAAAGATCAGATTGTCTCTGAATTTCACACCTACAATCGCCATTCCTGCTATAAGGCCATCATCTAAAATTGTATTGGCTGAAAACCCGGCTTCCAAGGCTTCCTTGGTCAATTGGTCAACTTTGTTATTGTCTCCTTTTATCAAAGAAACCGATATGTCTTGCATTAGGGGATCTGCTTCGGCCCACAGGTTTCTAATGTGCTGCTGTTCTGCGGGGTTGGTTACATACCCTAACTCCGCTTCCAAATCTTCATTAGTTACTGGCATATGGTAAACAAACCTCTGATATTTATTGGGCTATGTTTCATTAGAAATTAAACACAAATTTGCATGTGAGGGGAGCAATTATACGACTAAATTATAATCAGACATAGGTTAGCCACGCCTTTCAGCGGTCCAATCTTTAATTGCCAATGGAATCTCCATCAGGTTTTCTATTTTGGTNGCCAATGGTACCGCGCATTCCGGCCCAATCATTTGGACTCCTGCCTCCAAACATTTGTATACCTCCTGCCTTACTTCCTCAGGACCTCTGGCGTACAAAGTTTCCGGATTATTTATATTTCCTACAAGAGTGATGCCTCCATCTACAGCATCCATAGCTTCTTGAGGATCGTTTTTCGAATCAAAGTGGAAAGAGGCCATTCCTGTTTTGGCAATATATGGCATCCTGTCNANGGTTTTNCCGCATATGTGCAAAATGAGAGGTACTTGNAATACATCTACCATTTCAGTATGAATATCTTGCAAAAATTCTTTGTAATATTNNCCACTCACTAGNTCGCCTGTGGCGTGATCGGGGAATGTNAGTGCATCAGCCCCTGCATCTATCTGGGCTTGTCCAAAAAGTATGGAAATCGCCTTTAATTTTTCTAAAGCCCTTTTTGTCTCATCTGGATTGTCCACTGTGCCCAACAAAAACCCCTCGACCCCAAAGACATGATAGGCGAGAGTCCATGGACCCATNGTTTTCCCAATAATAGCCACTTCATCTCCAAACTCATCTTTCAGTATTCTGATGGAGTCAGTTATGGCCTTCATGTCTCTGTGTTCTAGTATGTNCNCCGGTATCTTTACATCATCAGCGGACTTCCAAATGGGGTTATACATTCGCACCGTGGGCCAGTTATCTTTTTCTTCCCACTGCATTTCGCATCCTAGAGCGGATGACTCTTGTATTATGCTGAAATANGGTGAAACAGANTCGAAGCCTAATTCCGTATATCCAGTCGCAGCTAACCTAGCTGCCATTTCCCCGCTTTGGCATGCGTCTGGGAAAGGAGCATTTACTAGATCCATTAATTCTACTGTTGCAACATTGGTTGGATTCACAGCTGGCGTTCTATCCACAGGTTTACCAGCTAAAGCGTTCATCACCCGTTCTTTGGACGACATGGTTTCTTGGTAAGGCATTTCTCAAACGCTCCTTGATTTATGTTTGGCTGAAACCTAAAGTGCTAGTGGTCATTTGGCCTCTCATGGATTCTGCTTGCATCATCGTTTCTACGCTACTTACATTCCGGGAATACGGTAGTAGAATTCTTAATAATTCATCGTGATTACGGCGGCACTCGAAAGTCACTTCTTGATCTCCNGTTTTGTCCATTTCACCGTATTTGGAAAATCCTGCGATAATCATCCTTAGGCGCATAGCTGGGTTTTTCGCTTCTCCACTAGCAGATATCTGGTACCGGCGGGTGTTGTCTCTATCAAACCCTTCTGCTTTGATGATTAAATTGGATTTACTATCCTTTATCACCATTGCGGCAGTGTTTGAGGTATATTCCGGATCTTTTCCAACAGCTTGAGATAATAGAAATCGAACTGGTCTGCTATGAATTAAACCGCACTCGAATTTGGCTTGATTATGCGTCCCAGCTACTGGAGTCATACCTCCCAGGGATACTAATAGGCCTCGAATTTCTTTGATCCGGTTTTCTACACCAGGTTTTGTACTGAAGGACCACACTGTGAAGACAGAATTTTTTACATATAAACCTACAGATATTTCATTGAACCTTTTGTCTGTTGGAACTAATTCCAGACATCGGCCATATTTTGCTATGACATCTTTTGGGCGAGGGCCGTCGTAGGAGACAAGTTTCATGTTTATACTCCNTGATTTTCTTCCAATAGTTTTGAAAATGCGNAAATATGATCTGGACCGGTTCCACAACATCCACCAATGATNTTGACTCCAATNTCCTTTAANTTCATGAATCTTTCCGCCATGTAGTGNGGTGGTTCAGGGTAGAGTATTTCTCCATCTTTAAGTGACGGGATACCAGCNTTTGAATGAACCAGNAGTGGAGAGTCAGTAGCATCTCTCATCATGGATGCTATTTCTATCATGTTATCTATCCCGTTTCCGCAATTGGTTCCCACAATATCGGCTCCGGATTTGACCAATTCGACTGCGGCCTGTTCAGGTGTTACGCCCATCATTGTAAAGTACCCCCTTGGACCTTTATCAAAGGTCATAGTGGATATTACGGTTAGATTGGTGTTTTCTTTAGCAGCTCTGATGGCTATGGACGCTTCATCAAGGGCTGTCATAGTTTCTATAACTACTCCATCAGCCCCGCCTTTCTCTAAGGAGGTCACCTGACTGCAAAAGGCCTGATATAGTTCTTCTTCAGAGACTGCCCCCAAAGGCTCCAAAAACTCACCACTTGGGCCAAGAGACCCGCATACGAAGGTTCCTGGCTTCGACTGGCTTTTTGCGTGCTCAGCTGCGAGCCTGTTAAATTCGTCTACTTTGTCTCCAAATCCATAATGGTTTTGTCGAAATTTGGTGCCACCAAAAGAATTAGTGAGAACCATGTCAGATCCCGCATCAAAGTAGGATTTTGCCATTCTTCGGACAACTTCAGGGTGACTTACATTGAACTCTTCAGGACATCCACCCGGCTCCAGGCCGTTTTGNTGCAAAAAAGTTCCGGTCGCTCCATCTGAAACCAACATCTCTCCATTTGATATTCGATCTAATATGGTTTCCGATTTTAAATTCATTTTGCCTTTGACCTTCTAATTTGATTCTATCCATCCGTCGATGGACCCTGCACTTGGGGTTCGAGACCCATTTTTATGTAAATCCCTCAACTTGGCCACAAAATTTTGCGGCATTCCTTTGTTGTAACGATCTCCTACGGACTTCAAGACATCATCCAACGTCCCNGGAATTTCAAAATATTCGCCCCATTCCCATGCGTCAAGGTATTCATCNGAACCATAACTTCCTTCCATCATCGAAATCGCATCTACAGCCTCTTGGAATCTCGAATCCAGCGGTANGGATTGGGTTTCNGAGTCATTGGTGGCCTGCACCTGTACGGGTATTTCCTTCCAATACATTAATCGGACTTTCAAATTTCTAATCCTAGAGGAACATAATTACAGCCATTATAGTTCGATATGCAAACATACAGAAACTACCATCTCCACATGTAGTTTTCTGATTGGTNTGTTATAACTCAATAATTCTTAACAGAATTCCTGAAGGAGGACGTTATGCCACATGCACCGATCAATGGAATAGACATTTATTACGAAGCCCACGGAATAGGNGACACGATTATATTTTGCCATGAATTTGCAGGAGATATTCGATCGTGGGACTTACAAGTAAATTANTTTTCCAGAAGTTTTCAAGTAATCACTTATTGTGCTAGAGGCTATCCTCCGACTTCCGTACCTGAAGATCCGGAATCATATAGCCAAGGTCTGGCTATTGATGATCTTAAAGGTCTGATGGATTTTTTGAAAATAGATAACGCTCATATAGTTGGCCTTTCAATGGGAGGAAATGTTGCCCTAAATTTCGGTATCAAATACCCGGAACAGGTCAAAACATTAACAGTAGCAGGGACGGGGACAGGTTCAGATGATCCTGGTCTTTTTCGGGACCGCATTTTAAAATTTTCGGAGGGGATGAGGTCAGAAGGTATGACCTTTATGTCAGATTACCTTAAAGGTCCCCACAGGGTTCAGCACCAGTTGAAAGACCCCAAAGGCTATCAGCTTTTCTGTGAACAATTCATGGAACATTCCAACATAGGTTCTGCAAATACCTTTTACGGAATTATGAGTAAAAGGCTGCCTGTTTTCGATTTAAAAAACCAACTTTCAAACATAAAAATTCCGGTTTTGGTNATGACGGGGGATGAGGACGACCCCTGCATTAAACCATCCCTTTTCATCAAAAAAACTATACCTACTGCAGGCTTAATAATGTTTCCTAGATCCGGGCATGCAATTAACCTAGAAGAGCCGCAGTTGTTTAATTTTTCTGTGGCTGAATTTATCAAACATTCAGGGGTGCCCTACTGGGGACCACGTAGTCAGGGTGAGGCTGAAGGGTCTTTAACCTAACAGCACTTTGACTCGTCGGTCGTGACTCTAACTGCGACTGAATAGCAGTCTGCGTCTTCTTCAGCTTTCTCTGCTGTCATTATCCTGCCAAACAGACTGGCATCTGTTATCACCCCGGCTTCAGGAGAATATTCTGCCACTGGTGTCGCATCAGTATAGAAACCATCTGGATAGGTAGGGCACACGGCGGAATAACCTTCGGTTCTTTCCAGTACCTGACCGTCAAAAGAGTTGGTAATCATATATTTCAATGCTTCATCAAGACTTTTGAAAAGTTTTGAGCATTTTGTGTAATTCCATTCGCTCATATTTTCATGTTCCATAGTAAATTAGTTTGCTCAACGAAATAGCACCGTGAACGTCATCTATCAATGTGAATGTTGAGNTTAGCGCTAATCCTATTTTTCTATGGGTATATCTTATAATNAAATTGGATTAATTCACATAGATTGGTTGCTGTCTAATGGGTACTCTGAACCCCAATATTAAAAGTATAGTTTTAGGAGTTGTGACTAGGTTATTTAAATTTTTAACGGGAAAAGAAATAAGCAATCTTCAAACTGGATTGATATTTTCCCAGGCTGCTGGTCTAGTGGGGATTTTTATAGCCTTAATGTTAATGTTCCCCTCTGACAGTATTACTGTGAATGAGGGCGGACCACCAGCCCTGATNTTACTGATTGTAGTTTTAGTGCGGATGCTTCTTCCTAATTCTTATCGGCCGAGGAATCAAAATACTGTTCTGGCTAACAGTAGTATTGAGCTTATTGGTGTTTGCTAACGGCTTTCTTGTGACGATGAATAACGGCATCTAATTTATTTGGTTTCNACCTATATCTGTATTGATCGAAATAGCTATTCTTTACAATCTTCTCTGCCCTAAAGGAAGACAAGAATTAAATAGTCAATAGCAAGCTTATTTCACGAAAGCGTCACCGGATTATGCTTTTAAATTCATACTGTGAATTTAATTCAGCATTAATAAATTTTGTCGGATTACCTATGTATTTATAGAGATGCTATGGGCCTGTACATTCCCAATGGTTTTGTAGACAATTCTAATCTGATGGAAGAATTACGATCAAAAAATTGGTCAAGCCCACTNTTACCTGACAATGATATGCCCAGGGAATTCCGACATTGTTTGCATCAATAAGAAGACGCCCTATATTTTATGGTTGGTGGCTGGCTATCACCGCTTTGTTTCTAAACGCCCTCTTATCTACACCACTGTATGGAGCAGCTGGGCTATGGGTAAATGCNCTTGAAGAAGAATTCGGTTGGACTCGNACNCAGCTGACANTAGCCTTTTCTCTTGGACAGCTAGAAGGCAGCATAATGTCACCTTTAGTGGGTTATATCATCGATAAAATTGGTGGAAAAAAATTGGCNACNNTNGGTNTAATANTNACTGCTATNGGCTTTTTATGNCTCACCCAGGTGACACCAATAACTGATTCGCGTTCAGAATGGTCAGACCCACTTCTTTTCTATACTGCTTACATGATTATTACGATGGGAGTGTCGATGGGTGGTTGGCTTCCAATGACTGTTATAGTCAATAATTGGTTTGAAAAGAAAAGAAGTTTGGCTCTTTCATTGGGGTCCGTTGGGTTTTCTGTAGGAACGTTTCTAATCGTTCCCTTTATGGCTATAGTCATAAAACCTGAAAATTTGGGATGGAGAGNGACGGCAATAGGATGTGCTGTTATTTTTCTTTTAATAACTCCCGCAATTTGGAAACTTATCGTAAATCATCCAGAGGATATTGGCGAAGTACCAGACGGTAAAACCTCTTCCCAACTGAATCCTAACCCACAAGAGGGCAATGATGTATCTATTACAGATAAAGCTTCATTTACTTTAAGAGAAGCCTTGATGAGTAAGGCATTCTGGATACTAGCCTTCGGTCACGGTTCATCTGTTTTGTTAACATCAACTATGATGATCCATCTGATATTAGCTTTGAAGGCGCAAGGGCTACCTTTGGGGCAAGCAGCTACAGTATGGGGAATAACGATGGGGATTGGGGGGCTGGCCAAGCTAATTGGCGGATTTGTAGGAGATCATGTTTCAAAGAGAGTGGCGGCTTGCGCNTTTGGNTGTTTACAAGCTGTGGGAGTGGCTTTTGCGGGATTTGCAGACACATTATTTTTAGCTTTAACATTCGCAGTTGTATTTGGTCTTGGATATGGGGCTAGAGCCCCGATCACCCATGCCATGAGGGGGGAATATTTCGCCGGTAAATCTTTTGGTAAGATTATGGGTATTTCCGCCGTACCGATGACTCTTTGCTCTATGATTGCGCCGATAGCGGCGGGTNTGTTTTATGACCGGTCAGGAAACTATATGACTGCGTTTATCCTAATCGCCGTCACTGGGTTTGCCGGTAGCCTGATATTTCTGCTAGCTAAAAAACCTGTGCCTCCATCCATGATGCAAACTAGAATGGCAGATTAAANTACACTACACGATTTTTTGTTTGTACAAACAATAATCCAATAAAACGAGCGACATTAATACCATTAGTTCACCCAGGAAAAATACTAATAAAACACTTAGATGGAGATAGCAGAGAAGGATCTTGTAATTAGATTTGGTATTTAACCACCGAATAATGATCTAATTCCAGTCCGAGACCTGGTTTGTCAGGAAATGGGGACCAGTATCCATCTTTTTGTTTAGGAAATTCTATGTACCAAAGTTCGTCGCCGTCTAGAGACACGTTCATGTATTCAACGACCTTCAAATTAGGTGTTGCGCAAGCTACGTGTAAATGAGCTAACTGAAGTGCATGTGGTGCCACCGGTAGGTTAAAAGAATGGGCTAAGTGGGCAACTTTCATCCATTCTGTCACTCCTCCGACCCTGCCTATATCTGGTTGGACAATGTCAGCCCCACCACGTCCTATGAGGTCCCTGAATCCATATTTGGTGTATTCGTGTTCGCCTGTAGCTATTGGAATACTAGTTGCTTTGGATATATCTGCCATTCCGTCAATATCGTCAGGTATCAACGGCTCCTCAAGCCAGCCTATCTGGAACTGTTCAAATTCCTTTGCCATGTATATGGCTTGTTTTCGATAATAGCCGTTGTTTGCATCGATGTAGATACTGACATCATCTCCGACCGCTTTTCTTACTGCAGCTACTCTTTCAATGTCTTCTCTTTCTGATAGTCCAAAATCCTTGCCTACTTTCATTTTGACTCTTGGTATGCCATCGGACACATAACCTGTCATTTCCTCAATAAGCTCTTTTTCTGAGAAATTGGTCCAGCCGCCGCTTCCATAAACTGGGACTGAATCTGTATACGCTCCAAGTAATTTATAAAGTGGTAGATTTACATATTTTCCTTTCAGGTCCCATAGCCCTATATCGATGGCAGAAATAGCGCAGAATGCTATCCCTTTTCGGCCATATCCTCTCACTTTCCAATACATATCGTTCCATAGTTTCTCAATGTCCAGGGGGTCTTTACCTATCAGTTCCTGTTTGAGGGAACTTTCGATGACATCAATTACCCCTGGCGAAGCGTAAGTCATTCCGAGGCCTTCGATATCTTCATCAGTTTTAATATGAACGAAAATTTGGCCTCTTCCTCCAGACCCTTCCTTTGGTGTGGGTATGGTGGCATCTTGTATTGGCTTCCCTTCAGGACTGTGAAGATGAGTTGTGGCGATGTCAGTTATTTTCATTTTGGCCCTTTTATAATTGGAGAATTTACATTTTCTCAGGCTTACTCATTCCCATAAGGTCTAGGCAGCGTGCAAGTGAAAGTTTGGCCGCTTCGCATAGTTTTAATCTGGCTTTACTTAACTCCAGGTCGCCTTCATTTTCCGAAATCACCCTGCAATTCTGATAAAAATTGTGAAAAGACGTTGCTAATTCTAGTGAGTAATGTGGCAAGTGATGCACTTCATAAGTGTCTGCTATCGCATTGATGATAGACGGCAATTCCAATATTTTATTGATGAGTTGCCTTTCTGATTCATGGCCCAACATGGTAACTAAGCCCTTCGAATAATCTATCTTTTTTTCGGTAGCCAGATCTAGGATGCTGCATATTCTGGCATGCCCATATTGAATATAATAAACGGGGTTTTCAGAAGACTGTTTTTTAGCTAAATCGAGGTCAAAATCTAATTGAGTTTCGTGAGATCGGGACAAAAACATGAACCTACATGCATCCGGACCAATTTCATTGACTAGTTCTATCAGAGGTACAACGTTGCCTTCTCGTTTCGATAGTTTTTCGGTGGTCTCGCCTTTCTTGAATCTGACCATCTGAACCAAAATCATTTCTAGATTTTTGGGATCACTGCCAAGCATTTTCATTGCAGATTTTAGTCTGGGTACCTGTCCTTGATGGTCAGCACCCCAAATATCGATCACCGTATCGAATTTTCTCTGCACAAACTTGTTGTAGTGGTAAGCGATGTCTGTGGAAAAGTAAGTTGGCGTTCCGTTGCTTCTTATCAGGACATTATCTTTTTCTTCGCCTAACTTGGTATTTAAGAGCCATGTAGCCCCATCTTTATCTGATACAAATCCCATTTCTTTTAATAAGGCCATACATTTTTCAAACTGGCCATTTTCAAAAAGGCTTTTCTCACTGAACCAGCTATCGAAATGAATTTTTAGGGATTCGATATCTTCCTTTATTCCCTCTATCATCAGATCTATACCGACCTTACCTAGCTCCGATATTTCTTTAGGATTAGAGGTGTCGTACCTGTTGTGACTCGAATCTCTTATTTTTTCAGCTACTGCCCTCACATCCTCTCCTGGATATGAATCTTCCGGCATATCGATATTATTCCCCAATGACTGCATATATCGGGTCATTAAGGATCTGTTGAATTTGTCTATTTGAGATCCTGCATCGTTTAGATAGTATTCTTGTTCGACTTCGAAACCGGATGACTTCAAAACGCTAGCTAGTGTGCTTCCTATAACGGCTCCTCTGGCGTGAGCTACATGCAATCTTCCTGTTGGATTTGCGCTTATATATTCGACTTGAAATCTTTTGCCCTTCCCTACATTTGTGACCCCATAGTTTTCCGGTTCAGCCAAGATTTGGTCAACTTGGTTTTGTAGCCAGTTTTTGCTTAGAATAAAATTAAGGAAACCGGGTTTAGCCACTACAACATCGTCCAGGATTTCATCTTCTTTCAGGTATTGAGCAAGTACATTCGCTATCTCCATAGGATTTTTCTTCAATGGTTTTGCGAGCTTCAGCGGGAGACTTGAAGCATAGTCGCCATGCTCAGGGTTTTGTGGTCTTTCAACAGCGGCATCGCTGATTTTGGACCCAGGTATAAGACTGTCCTTCTGTGCCAATGCAAAGGCTTTTTTTATCGAAACACTGAGAATCTCAGGAACAGTTGTCAATGTTGCAACTCCGGTAAACTTTGATCTTATTTATCCAGTTACATGTATCGTTGGATCGTTTTCCGAAGGACTGTAAACTTCCCCTACGATTTGATTACTCAGAGTCCCTGCCTCAGATAGTGATTTTTGTAGTTCGTCTGCTTTATTCGGATCGACTGATATTAACAGGCCGCCCGAGGTTTGGGCGTCACATAGAAGGATTTTATCGTTTTCTGAGATTTCTTCATCCCACAACACTGTTGACTTAAGAGAGTCTAGATTGCGCATAGTCCCTCCAGGTGCTATGCCTTGTTCCAAAAGATCCAGTGTGCCCTCTATCACCGGCACTTTGGATTTATAGATCCGAGCACCTAGTCCGCTACCCTCCATCATTTCTCTCAGATGTCCCAACAATCCAAAACCTGTAACGTCAGAGCAGGCGTTTACTCCGACTGAAATCATGGATTCGGAGGCAGATTTGTTAAGCGCTGCCATAATTCCAACGGCATTTTCAAGAACGGCAGGATCTACTTTTTCTTGCTTTCCAGCAGTGGTTATTATTCCAGTACCTATAGGCTTTGTTAGCAGCAAAAGATCTCCCGCTTTGGAATTACTGTTTGCTGTTTGTGAACCAGGGGTCACTATGCCTGTTACTGAAAGCCCATATTTTGGTTCAGCATCCACTACACTGTGTCCTCCGGCTATTACTATGCCGGCTTCGAGTGCTTTTGAGGCCCCACCTTTAAGTATTTCTCCGAGAATCGAAATGTCTAAATCTGAAGGGAAACCAACTATGTTTAGCGCGGCGATGGGTTTGGCGCCCATTGCATAGACGTCACTTAGAGAGTTAGCAGCTGCTATTTGTCCGAAGGTAAATGGATCATCCACAATGGGAGGAAAAAAATCGACTGTTAAGACGATAGCCAAATCATCGCTTAATTTGTAAACGGCGGCATCATCACTAGTCTTTGTCCCAACCAGTAGGTTTGGATGGGTCATATCTGGCAGCTGACTCAGAACCTGAGCCAGGTCGTCTGGACTTAGTTTAGATGCTCAACCTGCACAGGATGCAAGTTCTGTGAGCCTAATTCGTTCATGTTGATGCTGCATTCTTAATATCCTGACTGATGCAAATTACTAAGTATTATATCTGTATCCCAGTTGCTATAAAGCAGAAAGCCGATATTCACTATCNGATATCATTANATAGGATCATTTTTTGAGTAACTAAAAANGGTTATATTTTACAGATGAGATATTCTGATTTTTCGGTTAATGATATTGATTTGTCCGTTATNGGATTTCCTNTGTGGACTTTGGCNACAANAGGCTGGGGGAAAAAAGANCCCCGCTTTGCTATTNATTTATTGCAGCAAGCATTTAACCAAGGCATAAATTTTTTTGATACTGCNGATTCTTACGGTAGGGGATACGGGGAAGAATTACTTCGAGAAGCACTCTACCCAATAAGAAANGAAATTGTTATATCCACCAAATTTGGGTTCGACTTTTATTCGCCCGAATTAAGCATCGATGGTGGAGATGGCAAAAATTTTGACTCTGAATATGTTTCTTATGCCTGTGAACAATCTTTACGCCGCCTTGGGACTGATTACATTGATATGTATCTTGTCCATTATCCCTCTTATGCTGAGGTCGAAAATGATGATTTATACGAAGTGCTCGAGAAGCTTGTAGACGCAGGCAAGATCCTGAAATTTGGCCTAGCAATAGATGACCGCCCCGAGGCTACGGAAATAGCTAGTTTGCTTGTTTCAGAAAGAGAGTTAAATTTAATTCACGCCCCTTATAGTTTGCTGGAACAAGACTTAGTTTCAACTCTATCCAAGATAGACGACAACTTATCTGTGATAGCTAGAAGAGTTCATGCATTGGGTCTGCTAGAGGATTCTTACGACCCCAAAATCTTCGAAGNTTCTNNTCTTGGTCAACAACAAGATCACCCTGTNTTTAGCGATGTTTTANCAAGGCGACCATATTACGATTTCCTCTNAGATAGTTTTGAACAGAGNATTTCAGATATCGCNTTGAGATTCGCAATAACAAACCAAGGTATCGCCTCCGCACTTCCAAATATCAATGACATTGATAACTTATCGGACTATTGTTTATCGGCGGATAAACCNGATTTGGATGNNGAACTCATGCAAATGATAAGNGATGTATTTCAAGAGCAGAAAGGAAGTGGGCAAAAAGAGGAAAATGAATAAATACTAANGAGGTTTTGTTAGCTAGTTTGTCTTTGCTTTTTTTCTCTTTTCATTTCATCTTCAATCAACTTGAAGTCCCTACTGGGTAGTAGATGTATACGATCCCAAAATGCCAGGGGCCAATCTTCTGGAGCCCATCTCTTCACGTACTCTAGACTTGGNCCTAATTGAAGACCGTCTATATATTGTTCTTCATCTAAAANGTAGTCAGGTTTCAATGTGATNCTGAATTTATATTCTCTGGGTTTATCTATAGGGACCCAAATTGGAGACTCGTCCTCAAAATAGTCGGAGATTATGGTGGCTGAAGCAGTCCAGCATTTTCTGTTCCTGTCAAAAAATATAACNCTATCTTTTGCATGCATTCTCTGGGCCCGTCTTTTATATTTAGCACTCATGCCAAATACCTTGTAGCCTTTCTCCCGTGTAATAGCAGAATTTTCGCTGTTGTCCACAAACATCCAGTAATTGGATCCCATCTTTTTCCCCTATTTTNTGACTTTGAGATTACCATATTAATTTTAGCAATGCGGGTAATTCTCACAACATTGTACATCTGTTATGAAGGGCATCTTTATAGAGGATGCGAGCTTACACGATGAACGTATAAAATGACTGTTGGGTTGTGATGGTTCTTAATATCTAAACAGGTAGGATCGGCTAATTTTTATGAGCGTTTTTTCAGCGATAATTTTAGGTGCGGGCACTGGAAACAGAATGCATGGCATCGATAAAATAATGACCAACATTTGTGGTCTGCCGGTGATATTGCATTCTGTAGATGCATTTCTTAGATCGGGAATTTTTGAAACAATGACAGTAGTCGCAAACGCTTACAATATTTCCAGGCTTGAACATTTGATGTCAGCTCCCAAATATCGTACGGTCCAGGTGATTCTAGGAGGGATACGGAGACAGGATTCCGTTAAAAATGCTCTAGCTACTATCAATCCCGTCGACTACGTGATGATTCATGATGGTGCTAGGCCTTGCGTATCTGCTGATCTTATAAGCCGAGCTGTTAAGGCGACTCAAACCTCAGATGCAGCGATACCTGTACTTCCTGTTGCGGATACTATGAAGATGGTAAGAGAGTTCAAGGTTGTGTCCACTGTGGATAGATGCAATCTTTTTTTTGCCCAAACTCCTCAAGTTTTCAAATTTTCAAATATAGCTAAAATTCACAAAATGGTTACAGATGGTGTTACAGATGATTCATCGCTAGTGGAAATGTCTGGTGGTGATGTTTCTACCTTTGCGGGAGAACCTGAAAATATAAAGATAACAAATCCAATAGATATTGATATTGCAGAGACTATTTTGCAAAGACGAAAAAATCTATGAATACAATTCGTACTGGTATTGGAATCGATATGCACAGGTTGCAAAAAGGGGAGACCCTGATTTTGGGAGGATTGGAAATCCCTTCTCAATATGGTTTGCTGGGGCATTCCGACGGTGACGTCCTGATACATTCCATCATAGACGGGCTTCTAGGTGCGGCAAATTTAGGTGATATAGGCAGACACTTTCCTTCGAACAACCCAGAGTATAAGGGAGTGAGTAGCGAAATATTACTAGAAATTTCTTTAGATAGACT
>PAON01000006.1:0-38512 GCA_002708495.1 Dehalococcoidia bacterium
TTCGTGTACTGTACAGCTCATGGGAGGAAGCCATATGAGCTGTCTCTATGGCCATCGTTGAATTATTAAGGACCACAGTTAAAATCGGAATACCGCTTCTAACAGCAGTCTCAAAATCTAAGCCTGTCATGCCGAAGGCTGCATCTCCCATGAAGTTCACCACAAATTTTTCAGGAGAAGCGAGTTTTGCTCCCATATTCAATCCTAACCCAGTACCCAGACCATGTGATTTACCCCATCCTAAATAGGTGCCTGGGCCTCCTGATTCATAAAATGGCATGATCTGGTCCCTTGGACTACCCGAATCATGCGTTACTATGTTCTGGGATGGGTCCGTGGCTTTCATGAATTCATTTATTACTCTGTATGGAGTCATTGGAGATTCTCTTGAGGTTAATTTTTTCTCCCAACTCTTGCTCCATTCCGATTTTATTTCTCTAATATGGTTGGCAGGGGATTCTGGTCTATCTCGAGTAGAAAGTAAATCGGAGCAAGCCTCTATTAACTGCCGAATGACTAATTTTGCATCCCCTTGCAAAGCATCGTCAGGCTGATAGTAGTTTCCAATGTCAACAGGGTCATTAGTGATATGAAGAATTCTTTTCCCGTCTGGGATTGTGGTTACCATTCCATGCTTTGTGAGGCTGGTACCTATTGCCAGTACTGTGTCACTTGTTTTCATGTAGTGTAGAACAGCGCCATTCATTACGACAGATGAACTGCCAAGAGATAAGGGATGGCGTTCGTCAATAGAACCTTTGCCTGCCATTGTGGTAGTGACAGGTATGTTNGTTAATTCTGCCAGTTCTTGTAACTCTCGAGACGCNCCAGAATATANNACTCCTTGNCCAGCGTATATTAGAGGCGTTTTCGAACTGAGGATAGTCTTAGCTATCCTCAGTACGGCCTCCTCTTCCGCNGAAGAACGTACAGTCATTGCTTTCTCATACCGTGATATTGTCGATGCATCGATTTCTTGTCCGGCGACGTCAATAGGTATTTCAACCATTACAGGCCCTGGACGGCCGTTCTTCAAACGTGAAAAAGCTCTTCTCATTGTGTCTGTAACNGACTCTGCTTCATTTAGTTGCTCGACATATTTAGTNACTGTAGAGAAGCTATCGACTGAATTAAAATGCGGAAAGACCCTATCCCGATCCCTTCTGTGGCCAAGGGGCAAAAACAGNACTGGTACTGAATCGGCNAATGCTGTTGCCACCCCTGGATAGGCATTTTCCGCTCCAGGGCCGTATTGCATTGCAAAAACGCCAGGAGGATTACCTNCAGTAATTCTCGAATAACCGTCGGCAATTCCTACCCCGACCCGCTCTTGTCTACATATTATCGGTTTGATGCCCGATTCGGCCGCTGCCTCTATTACTGAAGTTGTAGGAAAAGCACTAAGGTANTCCACACCTTCTTTCTTTAGAATTTGTGAAATAGCATCTATTACCAACATGATCTGATCTCCCTAAATTTCGTACTTACCGCTAAGATGAGGCGGAGTATAACATTTCTATTACTTGCNATTTGGAGATGAAGTAAACTGGGTGATTACGTTTTATCAGTCCAACAGCATAGAATTAGTATTATCGAGGGATATGTGCAATTTATGGATAAGGCCGAGGCTGAGGATATTTTAATTCAAGTTTCTGAGGATTCCCGATTGCAGGAGGGATACCAGGGAGTTAGATTAATCATGAGGGAAATCCTTAGAGGAGAAATGGTACCTATACATGATATATCAAGGGCGGTCGGCATACCTGTACCTGCAGTTTCAGCAACTCGTCGGGAATTAGAGAAGAGGAAACTCCTTTCAAGAAAAGGAGGCGCGGTTTTGACGGACGCTGGAATCAANCTTTTGAATNCTATCGGAATATTTGANACTAAGATNCCTGACTTTAATTGTCAGTATGAAACCTCAGATATAGCAACCAAGCTGGCCTCTCAATTTGATGAATTGACAGAACAAAGACCTTCTCCGGATTATAGTCTTGATCAATCCCATGCAACCTCGCTGACGTGTTTTAAAAGGGTGATGTATTTTCATCAAAATGACTCAATAGAAGGAAGGGATATTGCAATATTGGGGGATGATGATTTGACTTCACTTGCCATGGTGCTTTTTGCTATACGATTCGGATTAAAAATAAATAGCCTAACTGTTTTTGATATTGATGAAAGAATATTAAATTTCATTGAGTCTGTGAGCTTTAAACTCAATTTTCAAATAGGCTTGAAGAAGATTGATTTCATTGGAGAAATTCCGCCATGTTACAAAAATATGCAGGATGTATTTATTACAGATCCCCCTTATACGGTTGAGGGTTTGACGAGGTTTATTTCTGTTGGAGCCGAGATGCTAAAAGAAAGAACGAACGGTTTAGGATTTGTATCTTATTCGAATCTCATCCCATTTGAAAATGCCCGTTTGTTCAGAAATATAGCAAGCATGGGACTATCACCTCAGGAATTAATTCCTGCTTTCAACGAATATGTCGGAGCCCAAAAGCACGCAGGGATAAGTAAGATGGGAAAATTTTTCTCATCTGGATATGTAAAAACCTCAGACCCAACTCCCCGTAACCTCATTTATACGAATTCCAAGGAGACTTAAATCTGAGGAAATTATTTCAAAATATATCAGACAGTTACAAAGTCTTAACAGTCTTTGATATTGCTTCGCTGAGGGAAATATTTAACAAAACAGGAAGGAACTCCTGGGCTTATTTTGCTCCCTACCTTGCTTGCTATAGCTTGCCGCCTGGAAGACCTCTTTATCTGACCCGAAAGGGAGACTCATTTTTCTTGTTCCAACACATAACTGGAAAAAACTCTAATCGAATTGACCTTGTTATTCCTCCTTCCATTTTGACTTCGGAAACAAATACTTATCTTTCACGTATTAAGGATTCTCTAGATCAATCAGAAATGCGTATTTTGTGGGTTGATTCTTCAGATGTTTTAGATCTTCGAAATATATATGGAGACGATATAAATATAAAAAAGAGGGAAAATGAATATATGTATGATCCCAATGTAGTGTTTGGGTTGGAAGGTGGAATGTTCAGAGATATCAGGAAGAAAATTAACAGGGTAACTCAAAAAAACCCCATATTTTTCCAAATGGAAAAAAATGATGTGCCTGCAGCATTGGAAGTATTGAGGAAATGGCGCTCTGTTCAGGGGAGGAAAAATAAATTTCTGTTGGACTGGGGTTATACGCGAGCTGCCCTTAATTCCATTGGTGATTTTGATACAGAAGATTTAATGGCTTGGGGGCTCGAGATAGAGAAAAAAATGGTCGGGTTTTCCATGGCTGGCCCTATAAACCAAAATACGGCCTGTTTTTTTGTGGCAAAAACTGTGATAGGAATCGATGGATTGTCAGAATACCTTAGGTGGAAAACTTTTGGCATGTTGGGAAAATATAAGTTAGTCAATGACGCTAGCGACCTAAATATTGATGGGCTGAGGCAATACAAACGTAAATTTAGACCATTAACTATGAATTCTGTGTACACGGCAACAATATAGAATATCAATCACAGTGCACACAGAATTCTGTCGTCTATCTCCCGTAGGTTGAGATATTTTCTTCTTCTTTCGTGATCATTTCCAATAGCACAGGTTGTCCACTGTTGGCAGCTTCTACAGCTCTTGTCATTGCCGGACCTATTTCATCCGGATTATGTATTCGCTCACCATGTGCTCCGAGACTTTTTGCGGTGTCTGAATATATACCACCTAATTCATTACTTTTCCAATTCTCAGTAGCATGCGGAAAGTGGTCGTAATAGTGGGTCATGACACCATTATTCAATACGACCGTTATTGTTCCAAGTCCAGATCTGCTAGCAGTCTCTATATCCAAACCTGACATACCAAACGCAGCGTCTCCCATAACATTTATGACTAGTTTGTCNGGTGCAGCAACTTTGGCACCAAGCGCTAACCCTAAGCCGTATCCTAGCTGTGTTGACTTACCCCAACCTATATAGGAGCGAGGAGTGAGGGCNGGCCAAAATGGNACAAGCTGATTTCTNGGATATCCAGAGTCATGAGTGACTATAGCATTTCTAGGATCGATAGCTTTCATCATCTCATTGAATACCCGGTATGGGCTCATAGGGGTTTCGTCTGAATTTAATCTTGGTCCCCATTCTTTCATGAATTCTTCTTTTATTATGGATATCTTTTCTTTTACCCCGTGTACATCACCCCTTCCATGCTCACCTAGTTGAGATTTTGCTTCTTCTATTAATTGCTGCAAAACCAATTTAGCATCACCGACCGCACCGTATTCGACACGGTAGTCTCTGTTAATGTCCTCCGCGGTATTGGTAATTTGTGCTTTGGTGGCTTCTGCTGGCATGGGTGCCGTGAAGTTTGATATTGCGAAACTAGTTCCTATTCCCAAAACAAAATCTGTGTTTTGGAGAAACCTATCGACCATTAAGGTGCCTGTATTACCTCCAGTGCCTAATGCTAAGTGGTGATCTTCTGGATAGGCGCTTTTACCAGCGAGGGTGGTCATGACTGGCACATTAACTAACTCGGCGAATTCTATTAGTTCGTCTGTCGCTTCTGCATATAATGTACCTTGCCCTGCGTTTATAACAGGGGCTTCTGCCCTTAGCAAGGCAGTGACGATATCTCTCACATCCTCATTTGCTGCATATGATTTATATGAACGACTGGGTTGGTATTCCTCTATATCTGCTGGAACTTCAGCATGGGCAACATCACCTGGCAACTCAAGTAATACAGGACCGGGTCTTCCATTTCTCAAATGAGTGAATGCTTGGCTGAACATTTCTGGTATGCGCTCGATCGTGTTTATACGGCCTGCCCATTTAGTTATGTGTTGATAATTTGGAATTGCGTCAAATCCAGGATGAACCCCCACTCTTCTTTCGGTGGACCCCCCTGGTATCAGTAGCATGGGTACATTATCAGCATAGGCTTGTGCGATTCCTCCAAAGGCATTTTCTGCGCCTGGTCCATGTTGCATGGTAAAGACACCAATCTTGTTACCATTGTGGATCCGGCTGTATGCGTCGGCCATATTTACCCCTGCCCGTTCTTGCCTGCAGAGGATTGGTCTAATTCCTTCCTGTGAACAAGCCTCAATCAAGGTTTGGGCCGGAAAGCAGGAAATCCATTCGGTCCCTTCTTTTTTCAGTAAGCTGGCAATTAATTGGTCACCGTTCATGTAACGTCTCCTAAATTACTTATATTTTTTGATTATTGCCTGATAAATTTTTGTATTCGCCTTCCTTCCAAAACCTCCCCGACATAAATATCTTTTGAAGAGTCGATAGCGATTCCGTGAGGAGCAATGAAATGACCTGTCGATGAGCTACTTTCATCTGCCCAACGGCTTATCAAGTTCCCTTCGGCATCTAATATCGAAATTCTGTGTTGCAATTCCGATACGTATGCTTCTCCGTCTGGCCCGAAGGCTATATCGGTCGGTTGTAAGAATCCGTCCCAAATAAACATGAATTCTCCATCTTGGTCGGTAAATTGTATTCTATGGTTTTCGCGGTCACATATTGCCAATAATCCATCTTTATTCAGACTTATTCCATGAGGCAGATGAAAATCCATGGGGTTATCTTTTCCTGCTTCACCCCAAGTGTCTAGTAATGCTCCGTCAGGGGAGAATTTATGGAATCTACAATTCCCGTAACCATCCGACACAAAAATATTACCGTCTTCGGCGACAACCACCCCCGTCGGCAGATTAAAGGGTCCAGCCGGGTGTGGAACTAGCATCAGATTTCCATCGTAACCAGTACTTGATTCAACATTGTAGGTGCCAAGAGTGAGTAAAAGTGTTTGGTCTGGACTGTATTTAAGGACTACATGGGCGTCACGGTCAGCAAAATAAAAGTTTCCGTCTGGTCCTATATGCATCCCATGAGGGTTGGAAAATTTAACATCCCAGGAGTTTAAAAAGTCCCCATTTTTTTCAAATATCATGACCTGGTGTTCACTTCGGTTATAAAGGTAGACATTATCTTCCTTGTCCACCGCTACCCCGGCCACTTGATTGAATTCGTACCCCTCTGGCAACCTTCCCCAATCCTGATCGACTTCATATGTATAGTCCCCACTACCGTACGGCATTATGAGATTCTCCTCTATATTGACTAACCCAGAGCAATCGATAGGTTTATTATCGTCGCAAGAACCCATACTTTAGGTTTATATGTGAGATTGGTCAAGAATACCTTAAATTAAGGCTTCCTCTGCTGCGTTCTCACCGGCTATTTTCCCAAATACCGCACCAGACATTAGACCGGACCCTCCTGGATAGTTGTTATAAAACAACCCTCCAGTGAGCTCCCCTGCAGCATAAAGCCCAGGGATAGGCATATCGGAATTGTCTTGGACTTGCGTGTTCGTATCTATTTTTAAACCACCAAATGTAAATGTTATTCCACAGGTTACNGCATACCCTAAATAAGGAGGTTTATCTAATTTTTGCGCCCAGTTGGACTTGGGAGGGGTAATCCCTTTGGTNTGCTTNCCGTCAAGCGCAGTAGGGTTAAAATCACCGTCTTGNACAGCCCCATTGTATTNCTGAACAGTAATTTGTAGCTGCCCTGGGTTAATGTCNAATCCGACGGCCAATTCCTCTATTGTTTCAGCTTCAACCATCGTNATTTGGGGAATAAAATATTCATCCCTTAATAGGTGTTTCGTCTTTTGATCAAAGAGTTGAAACGCAACCCTTTGAGGTTGGTTTAATATTTCGCGACCATATTTTGCATAGGTGTAGTTTCTCAAATCCGCACCCTCATCAACAAATCTTTCCCCATCAACATTTACTATCAACCCAAATGGGTAAGAGTGTTTTTGAAAGAGGTCGGCGACATTTCTATCACCGTAGGGAGGCGCATTCAGATCCCATGCAACCGCATGACACCCACTCCAGTGNCCATNAGATTGTGCCCCGATTCGAAGAGCCATATTTATACCATCGCCGGTGTTATATTGGGTTCCTCTAACTTTTGCTAATTCCCAACCTGGTCCTAAATATCGGGTTCGCATTTCTGTATTTGCTTCGAAACCTCCACAGGCAAGTACAACCGATTTACAGGAGATTTTCTCGTATCCAGATTTTGATTTCGCAATTATTCCATCGATGTGTCCTTGTTGATCGACCGACAAATCTGTGCCACTAGTTTGATAAAGGACTTCGATATTCTTTCGTTCAACTAATTCAAAAAGCCTATCGGACAATCCTTTGCCTCCGCCGACTGCTTCTACAATCAATCCCCCCCAGAATCTTTGTTTACCTTCATGTTCAAAAGCTTGTCTGCCGTAGGCAAGTATCCATGGGACTCCTTGATTTCGCATCCAAAGCATGGTTGGGAATGATTGAGACGTTAGTACTTGAAGTAAGGAAGCGTCTGACAAACCTTCAGTAACCCTCATAACATCGGAATAAAATTGGGATTCTTTGTAAGATCCAACATCTATATTTTGTTTTTCTTCTGACGTTATGTCTGGCAATAACTCTGAAATATCTTCTATTCCATTGTATGCAAATCGGAAAAGACCCCCTGTGAAATAAGAATTGCCTCCTCGTAGGTGTTTAGGAGCTTTTTCGAGAATGGCCACTTTCACACCTTTTGATGCCGCAGATAGTGCAGAAGTCAAGGCCGCGTTTCCCGCTCCCACTACCACTACGTCATAGTTTTTTTCTGGAGAAGTCATTGTTTTGCCCTTTTCATCGAGTTGTTGATAAGTTCCATTAGGTATTTTTGGTACGCCAGCCAATGTAATCTAACCTTAACGGATTTTCAAACTCTTTTATTCTCAGTGCATTAGGTGTTAAATATTTGATTGAAAATGACTTGTATTCTGGTTGACCGAATTCCCATACCAAAGATATAGTGTTTGTTTGAATTGTTTCTTTGAATGGACACCATGGGACGTGCTATGGACTTTAAAGTAGCTACCTTGCTAAAGGCGAGTAGTGGTAACAAAAAGTTGGAAAGTGTAAGCAGTACCATCAAAGCGGATTGGTCTGAATTTAAATGCGATGTTGATGGCTCAGTTTTACTTACCAAAACTGACGTAGGAGTATGGGTGAGTGCTTGTCTGTCAGCCAAAATNGGTAGGCAATGTGGGAATTGTTTAGATCAATATGTTGAATCAATAGGTTTAGGGATAGAGGAAGAATACTTCCCANTGGTTGATTTAGTTACCGGTGAAAGAAACGAATTAGAAGGAAGCGGTGAGGACAATTTTTATATCGGGGAGGATAATGTACTAGATTTATCTGATGTGGTGCTACAGTATGTTTCATTGCACTCATCTATCAATTCTAAATGCAAGGACTATTGTAAGGGTTTGTGCATAGATTGCGGTATAAATCTCAATAAAGAAAAATGTAATTGCAGAAATAATTATAAAAATACAAAATTGGCTGCTCTATTAGAATCTTTTAGACCAGCGAATTAATAAATAAGGAAACTAACATGCCACCACTACCTAAGAAAAAACACTCCAGTAAAAGAAAAGGNGGTCGNAATGCTCATAATTCGATAAAACCTGCNTCACTTTCNACTTGNCCTCANTGTCATCTTCCTCGCATGCCCCACAGGGCATGCTCGAGTTGTGGAACCTATAATGGCCGTAACGTGACCGGCTCTGATCAAACAGTCGTATAAAATCTTGGACGTAGCGTACTAAAGGACATTAATATGACACTTACCTTTGCAAGAAATTCCAANACAGCTTTTCTGTTTCCTGGTCAGGGTGCTCAGTCTGTCGGGATGGGATTGGAACTTTACGAAGGTTCAGACTCAGGCAGGCAAGTGTTTGATATGGTCGATGAAGCTTTAGGTAGACCTCTATCTAAAATCATGTTTGAAGGTCCGGAAGACGATTTGCGGGAGACCAAGAATGCACAACCCGGAATCATGGCAGTGAGTTTGGCTTGTATGGAAGCGATGAAAGAAAAGATTACACAAGAATCCATGCCTGTTCCATATCTAATGGCAGGACATAGTCTTGGAGAGTACACCGCTCTTGCGGCGTCAGGAGTTTTGTCGGTTATGGACACGGCCTTGCTAGTTCAAGAACGTGGAGAACTTATGCAGAATGCTTGCGATTCAAATCCAGGCACTATGGCTGCAGTTTTGGGGTTGGATGAAATGGTTTTGCAGGAAATAGCGAGGGAATCTGGCGTATTCATATCAAATATCAACACCCAAGAACAAATCGTGATAAGTGGAGGAAAAATTGCTGTGGCCAGAGCTATGGATATGGCAAATGCTAGGGGAGCGAAAAAAGTAATTCCTTTGAAAGTTGGAGGTGCTTTTCATTCCGGGTTAATGGAGCCTGCGAAAGCTGGCCTTGTGGAATTTATCGATGGGTTGAAATTCAATGATCCTGAAGTACCCATTGTAGCCAACTGTACAGGGAACCCTCTCCAAACAGGTGATGAAATAAAAGGAGAATTGATAACTCAAATCTCAGGATGTGTGCAATGGAAAAAATCTGTTGATTTCATGATAAAGTCAGGTATAACAAATTTTCTCGAGATAGGACCAGGGCGAGCTCTAGGGGGAATGGTAAAAAAGATCGATAGAGCTGCGAATGTCTCTAGTATCAATGATATAGATTCAATCATAGCAATTAGTCGGAATTAGGGAAGAAGTTCGTAGAAATGGAATATAAACCCCGCATTTCCAGTAGAAGAGAAACCAGAGTGTTGGTATTGCAAGCTTTGTGCGAATATGACTCTGTAGGTCATGACCCAATGGAGGTTCTTGAGAGAGGTTTTAACGAATATAAAATTAAGAACAACTTTCACATATTTGCTGGTGACATAGTTGNAAATGTACTTGAACATTTTGTCTCAATGGATACTATAATCAGTGAGTTAGCTCCAGATTGGCCTTTGATGCAAATAGCAATGGTGGATCGCAATATTCTTCGAATGGCAATTGCAGAATTAGTGTGGTGTGAAGACAAGGCTCCTGAAAAAGCGGTGCTTAATGAAGCCGTGGAGCTGGCAAAAAGGTTTGGGTCAGAGAGTTCTCCTAGCTTTGTAAATGGGGTACTTGGATCTTATATGAAAGTTGGCATCGCTGTTTAAAACGTAATCGATAAAAGGGAGGCATTAAATGTCGCTAGTTGAAAAAGTTCAAGCTGTTGTAGCAGAGAAATTGAGTGTCGATGAGGCTGAAGTTTTGCCTGAAGCTTCGTTTACAGACGATTTGAACGCAGATTCGCTTGACCTGGTTGAATTGATAATGGCTTTTGAGGAAGAATTTAGTTCTGATGGCGTTGAAATTGAAATATCTGACGAAGACGCCGAATCAATAACTACCGTTCAAGCAGCCATCGATTACCTACGGGATAAGGGCGTAGAGGACTAGGTCACTTCCACGACTTACCTCCACTCTTAAGCTGCCCGCCGGTGCCCTAAGAATTTTAGGACACTGCTGGCTTTGTTAATTTCCCCCTTTTACTTTCCTTATATTCACTTAGGTATTTATAATGCCCTCATTTACTATCATAGATTAGGGGTGATTACATGAGAGCAGCTGTATACAAAGGCAAACAGGAACTTGTTGTCGAAGACTTACCTGTTCCTGAGCCTGGGCCGGGGGAAATTTTAGTGAAAGTTAGCCATAGTGCTATTTGTGGAACTGATGTCCATGCCTTTCTTTATGATATTGCTCCACCTGGCGCTGTTATGGGGCATGAATTCAGCGGCACTGTAGCCGCTGTGGGCCCGGGAGTTACCATGTGGAAGGAAGGTGACAGAGTCATTGGGGGAGGAGGGACACCTCCGCCAGGATCGGAAGCCCCGTTGAGAAGGCAAGAACAATACAATTATCGATTAGAGGGATTTTCCGACACCCGAAAAAGAGGATACGCAGAATTCACTTTGTTAAATGATTGGGCTCCTTTGGCGATTCCTGACAATGTGAGTGATTTGAAGGCAGCATTAACGGAACCTTGCTCTGTTGCAGTCAGGGCAGTCAGATTGTCAAATATGAAATTAGGTGATGTGGTAGCTGTTTTGGGTGCGGGTCCCATTGGTTTACTAACTATGCAAGCTGCGAGAGCTGCTGGAGCCCGAAAAATAATAGTGTCAGAACCCTCAGCCACCCGTCGAGATACTGCCTTACAATTGGGTGCTGATGCTGTTGTTGACCCATCTTGTGAGGATGTAATCTCCTCAATAGTTAACTTGACAGAGGGAGATGGCCCTCACGTTGTATTTGAATGTGCGGCCGCCCCTTCTACCTTGGATGCGGCTCTTAATATGGTTCGGAAAAAAGGGAGTGTTATGCTCGTTGCTTTAGCTTGGGAAAGTGTGCCAATGCTTCCAGTTGATTGGGCAGGAAAAGAAATTCAATTAAACACTACTTTTGGCGCTGAACCTTATGACTGGAGAGTAGCGCTTGATTTGATATCCAATGGTAAAGTCGACCTGGAACCAATGTTGCTAGACACTGACTTTTTGACTCTAGACGGTATACAGGGGGCTTTTGAAGCGCTAATAAAACCATCTACGCAGGTGCAAATGGTGGTAAGATTTTAAGTTATTCTTAGAGGGAACTAATATATTCGTCCAGTAATACTGCTGCTGCNGCCGAGTCAATGATTCCTTTGTTACCTGCCTTGCTGGTGTTTTTATAACCAGACTCTTTAAGNCGTNTTTTTGCTTCNATAGTTGTCATTCTTTCATCTGCGGTTCGTATNGGTATCTCAGTAGANATTTTTAACTCATTAATAAATGCCTCCGTTATTCGCGCCTGAGTACCTAATTTTCCAGAAGGTAAATACGGCATACCGACCAAGATTAAGACGATGCCTCTATCTGAACATATTTCTTTAATTTCTGGGATTGAATTTTTCCGAGTCAGACTATTTAGTGGNGTAGAAATCGTCTGTGTAGGGTCACTGGCAGCTACTCCTACACGAACATTACCTACATCTAGAGCCAATATACTTCCGGGGTTCAGAGGTTACTCTCCTCCAGACAGGTCTGAAATCATGCTGGGAACAATGGACAAAGCTTCCCTTAATTTACTGGAATCTTTTCCGCCAGCTTGGGCCGATTCCGGTCTTCCGCCACCCCCTCCGCCGATTATCTTGGCCACTTCCTGCACTATGTTTACGGCGTTCATTCCCTTTTCGACTAAGTCAGGAGTTACCATGCAAACTACCATTGGGTTTTCGTTTACGATAGAACCTATAGCAACGACACCTGTCCCTAACTTGTCTCGGAGCCAATCNCCCGTTGATCGTAGTAGTTCTGCAGACGGATCCTCTGTAACCGATGTTAAGACCTTGATTTCGTTGACTATTTGTACCTCATCTAACAAAGATGAGGCAGCTAGGGCGGACATTTGTCTTTCCAATTTTTGAATTTGATTATTAGCCGAAGATATCTGGTCTGAGATAGCCGTTATCCTGTCTTCAATATCCGACGGAGTGGTTTGCAGTATTTCCGCGATTCTGGAATCTCGTTGCATGTTTTGCCATACAAGCCTCTCCGCTTCTCTGCCACTAATAGCTTCTATTCTTCTCATTCCTGCGCCAATACTGGATTCACCCAAAATATATACAGCTCCGACTTCACCAGTTTGGTTCACGTGGGTTCCTCCACATACTTCAAAACTAAAAGTATCACCGTTAGCGATTTCTACNAACCGTACTGTGTCTCCATATTTNTCCCCAAAAAAAGCTAAGGCACCTTTTTCAATTGCTCCGCTGTAGGTATCTTCACTCCTACTAATCTCTGCGTTATGCCTTATTTTTTCGTTGACTAGGAATTGTACCTGCCACATCTCCTCGGGAGTAACAGCCTTTATGTGGCTGAAATCGAATCGGAGCCTGGACCCGGTCACAAGAGACCCCGCCTGCCTTACATGAAGCCCAAGCACATGCCTCAGGGCAGCGTGCAGCATATGGGTAGCAGTATGGTTTCTGGCAGTGTCGTCTCTTCTTATTGGGTCAACGTGGCTTTGCACTGTGTCCCCGATTGAAATGGATCCCTTTGACAAAATTCCGTANTGCACAATGAGACCTGGAATTGCCTCTTTTGTGTCGTGCACCGNAATTTCACATTCAGAGTTACCAATGGTGCCACCATCCCCTACCTGTCCGCCTCCCTCGGCATAAAAAGGAGTTTCCTGTAAAACCAACTGTATTTCTTGACCTTGCGAAACTTCGGCAACAGACAGGCCCATCGAAATTAATCCAACTACAACGCTTTTTCCGTCCAGTGTTTCATATCCGGTGAAATTAGTATTGCCGACCCCTAACTCTTCGTACAAACGGACTCGCGCGTGGTCACCATCGAATTGTGCGTGAGATCGGGCCCGATCTTTCTGGGCNTCCATCTCTTTTTNGAAACCAGCCATATCCACCGTAATATTTCTCTCGGTTGCTATTTCCTCAGTCATTTCTACTGGGAATCCGTAAGTATCCCAGAGTCTAAAAACTAGGGTCCCTTCCAAAGTAGAAGAATTCTCCATCGCTTCCTCTAGCATGGNAAATCCATTCTCGAAAGCNTGTTGGAATCGTTCCTCCTCTAATGTCAGGACGCTTAGAATAAATTCCTTATGGGTGTGTAATTCAGGGTATGTTGTCCCCATTTTTTCTATAACAGATTCAGCAATGGGTGACATAAACGATTCTTGCAATCCAAGTTTTCGGGCAAGCCTGATGGCTCTTCGAATAACTCGCCTTAGTACATAACCTCTGCCTTCGTTACCTGGGACTACTCCATCAGCCGTCAAAAATGTGGAACTTCTCGTATGTTCTGCAATTGCTCTAATCGCATAATCAGTTTCCAAATTTTGCCCNTATTTTTGTCTGCTGATTGAACAAACTTGAGTTATAAGAGANGAGAATAGGTCTGTCTCGTACATTGTTTCTGAATCTTGCATCACAATGGTGGCTCTTTCCAATCCCATTCCAGTGTCAATACTTGGGGCAGGTAGATTTTCTCTTGTTCCATCGGGGTGATGATAATACTGCATGAATACCAAGTTCCATAATTCCACGAACCGAGTGCATTTCTCACTAGTTGACATTAGATTTTCACAGTTAGGGGCACAGTCATTTCGGAGGCAGCCTCTATCTGATCCAAAGTCATAATGCAATTCACTACATGGCCCGCAAGGCCCTTCACTTCCATGTATCGGAGGGCCCCACCAATTATCGTCGTCACCGAATCGGTATATACGCTCCTTGGGNACTCCGATGTTTTCCCACATTTCCTGAGCTTCATCATCTGTGTGATGGATAGTAATGAAAAATTTTTCCTCGGGAAGNTTTAATTCATTAGTCAGAAATTCCAAGGCATATTCAATGGCTTCTTTTTTGAAATAGTCACCGATACTAAAGTTGCCTAACATTTCGAATAATGTGTTGTGAGTAGCATCCCCGACTATGTCTATATCTGGGGTTCTGAAACATTTCTGAGAAGAGGTCAATCTTTGTCTTGGGGGGGTCTGTTGGCCAGAAAAATATGGTTTGAATTGATTCATTCCGGCAATTGTCAGTAAGAGAGTAGGGTCACCGACTGGTATTAAAGATGAGCTTGGCACTCTGAGATGTCCTTTACTCTCAAAGTATTTTAAAAAGGCTTCCCTTATTTCATCACTAGTCATTTTATTGATCATCTAACTACTCGTTTGCATAATGTGAACTAATACTCTTTGGCGAATTCATCAGGATCTGGCTCAANCAACAAAATTATATCGCAAGGTTTTTAATGTCGCGATCGACGATGTTAGGATTTGATGTCTGAAACACATCTAAATCCCAGATTTCCAGTGGAACTATCCGGTGTATTTGCACTTCTAGCGGCTACCCGATAGCGATTACAATAGGATTCGTGACATAAGTACGACCCCCCTTTTATGGTTTTTGATGTGCCAAAATCTGGGCCCTTAGGGTCGTGTTTGGCATTTATGTCGTTGAGGGAATTGCTGAACCAATCTTGCTGCCACTCCCAAACGTTTCCGACCACGTTATACAAACCGTAGCCGTTTGGAGGGTAACGTTTAGCTGGAGCGGTACCTGTAAAGCCGTCATCTTTCAAGTTTATGGTTGGAAATTCTCCTTGCCATATATTGCACATGTGTTGGCCTCCTGGATGGAGTTCGTTTCCCCAGGGGTACAACTGTTGTTCTTGGCCACCGCGTGCTGCAAATTCCCATTCAGCTTCAGTTGGCAGACGTTTTCCGTAGTGAGATGCAAATTCAGTTGCATCGTTCCATGAGATATGGACTACAGGATGGTGCATTCTGGTTTTTATATTGGAACCTGAACCTTCTGGGTGCTTCCAAGACGCCCCATCAACTTTTCTCCACCATGGGGTACCTGGGGGTGATTGATTGGCTGAACGTGCATTTGCAGGCGCAACAAATTTGTAAAACACAAATGACCAGCCAAATTTTTCCGCGTCGGTTTTATATTTTGTTTCTTTTGCGAAATCAGCAAAATTCCTATTTGTAACAGCTGTAATATCAATTAGGAAAGAATCCAAACTGACTGTTTCTATTGATCCCTCCCCATCACTTGGAAAGCCAAATTCGTAATCAGAGCCCATTTGAAATGTGCCACCTGCAATGATGGCCATGTTTTCTGGCTTAATGTTTTTCGTCTGAGATTTGTTTGGTTTTTCGATCTTGGAGGTATAAAAGGGCGGTCTGGACTCCCTTGATGCCGTGCAACAAGGGCTCATTTCAGAATACATATCAGACATATTTGTGCTTCTTAGTTTGGGTTAGAGATTTATTGACACCATTTGTGAAAGAGTATACTATCCGCCATGCTATGGAAAATAAATTCTATGAAAATACACACATGTTTTATTATTATTTTAGTAGCTTAAGTCAGCTGCCAATAAAGGACTTGTGTAAACTCTAGGTATATATCCAAAGTCAGACAGAAGCCCACAATCGGTAGCGATTGGGGCTTTTTTTTTTGGTTTATGATTTATTGATAAAGCCAAAAGATAGTGGAAAAATATTCAGTTCAAAAATTGAGGATAAAAATGAGCAGTCAAAAAAGTCATGTCCAAGGATTGGGATTTTCTTCAAACCACTTGTTTAGCCCTCTAGAGCTAGTGGACAGGTTCCCTAGATCTGATGAGGCAGCTTCAACCGTGCAAGAGGCTAGAAAGACAATAAAGGACATACTCCATGGGGATGACGATAGAGTGATGATAATAACGGGGCCTTGTTCTATTCATGATGAGGAAGCTGCTCTGGATTATGCTAGAAGATTAATCGAGCTGAGAAATCGGCTTAGTGAGAAAATATTTGTGGTTATGAGAGTTTATTTTGAGAAACCTAGGACAACGGTAGGTTGGAAGGGCCTGATAAATGACCCTGGACTCGACGAGACATTTGATATCTCACAAGGATTACAGCGAGCAAGGAGATTGCTGCAGGAAATCAATGACATGGGAATGCCCGCAGCTTGTGAATTTTTGGATCCTGTAGTCCCGCATTATTTTGAAGATTTAGTCTCTTGGGTTGCAATAGGTGCAAGGACGACCGAAAGTCAAACTCATAGACAGATGGCGAGCGCTATTGGTATTCCGGTTGGGTTCAAGAATGGTACCGACGGAAATTTTGAGACCGCGGTTGATGGTATATTGGCAGCTCGAAACCAGCATTCATATGTTGGGACGGGGCCTGATGGGCACGTATGTGTTTTAAGAACTGATGGTAATCCAGATGGCCATTTGGTGTTGAGNGGGGGGAAATTAGGTCCCAACTATGATTCAGATTCAATAAAGTTGGCTAATGAAGTTTTATCCAATGGAGACTTGGAGCAGCGGTTAGTAATTGATTGCAGCCATGGTAACTCTAATAAGGATCACGAAAGACAGCCTTCGGTGTTTGAAGATGTTATTTCACAACGAGCAGGCGGAAACAATAGTATTGTGGGAGTNATGCTTGAAAGCAATATAAATCCAGGAAGCCAGAAACTCGGTAATGATCCTGGTACATTGGAATATGGGGTATCTATTACAGATGCCTGTGTTGGTTGGGATAAAACCGAAGAAATAATGCTATGGGCGGATAATGCCCTTAGTACGTAGCATTGAAGACATGTTTAATGCGGCCCACAGGTATAACTGCAATTTTNCATTTNGNGTGTGAATAGANTTTCCGGTGATTTTAACTACTTTGTTATAGTGGATTTTTTCTCAGCTTACCCCATACGTANATTCCTAATTTGCTTCCACCGACTAGGTGCAGGTGTGCGTGTTCTTGGGATTGCATACCGTCCTCACCAAAATTAGAGAGAATCCTATAACCCGATGGACATCTTTTCTGACCTATTTCATTAGCAAGAAATCCGATATCAGATATCAAGTTTTTTGACGACCATAAATTAGATTGGTTCATATGTAATTTNGGTACAAAAAGTAATTGAGTTGAAAACCATTTAAGATTATTTTCAAATACCACGAAATCTTTTTCCTCGTGGTGGAAATCTGCCGGTTCCTTTCCGGAAATTATTTTGCAGAATATACAGTCGTCAGCTATTGTCATTTAAAAGTTTGTTTCCTGTGTTTATCGGGTTCTGCCCATTCTGTAATCTGGAGCCTGTATGTTCAGAATTTGGCCTATCTTGGCATCTTGGATCCTGGAGGCTTGCGCGCTTCGACCGGCTATACTGCTGAAATCTGTCCTGGTTGTTATAATCGTTGGCAGCCTGTGATTGTGTCGGTAAACCAAAAGATGATATATCGTTTTTTGAGACCAATCTGTGTCTTGTTCATTTCCCAAGTCATCCAAAATCAATAATGAGGAATCCTTAACCCTATCGAAAATACGGGATGAATTGAGGGAGCTGTTTGGAGAGAACCCAGATCTCAACTCATCCATTAATTCTGGGACGAATGCAAAGAAAACATCCTCGCCAACTGATTTGCGATAATTCCCGATAGCAACTGCCAAATGGGTTTTACCGACTCCTGAATTATCGCTATAGAAGGTGAGCCATCCATCTGGGGTTTGACTGTATTTCTGGGCACTTTCAAAAACTGGTTCTAAATTGGAATTTCCCTTCCTCCCTTTGGGGTTAAAGGTATTGAAATTCATCTGTGAAAGTTCTTTAGGGATAGCTCCGAGAGAAGATATTTCGTCATAACTATCAATTCTTGAATCTGTTGTGACTATATTGCAAAGATTTGAATCGTACATTCGACTTCTGATAAACGGATCAAGAGAATTGATATCTTCAGAAGTGGTCAAAACGGTGGGGAGTCTTCCGTTTGATCGGTGATTGAGTATCTGATTCAATTTCTCCGCTGACCAGCTACTTACGCTGTGGTCAGTTATCCCGTCCAAGATTAATATAGGCGCATTTTTTACTTGGTCAAATAAGTCATCGTATTCAAAGTCTAGATTATTTGTATAACTAGCTCTGAGGTGATCCATTAAATCAGGCACATATATAAAAAAGGCGGGCTTTCCCGTTGAAATACACCTGTTAGCTATCGCTGCAGAAAGGTGAGTTTTACCGGATCCATGTGGGCCATTGATCAATAGCCAGCCACTCGGACGTTCTGAATAATTGGAACAGTTTATGAAAGCCTCACGAAAAATGTCGTCGCCATCCTGTTGGGTTGTCTCATTTTTCAGATCTAAGGTTTCAAAAGTGTAGCGTGAGAGAGACCCTAAGTTACTGTATGAAAGTAGCCTGGTCGTCATTTCTTCCTGTTTTACACTTTTTCGGCATACACAAGATTTTATCGATCCAAAATCTTGGTGACCTGTTGGAAGTGTGGGGGTTAGCCACCCTTTGTCGTTGCATATATCGCAATTTATAGGTGGATCTAGATCTATATCTTGAGAGAGATCGTTGTTTCTGTTAGCTTTAAATGTATCTAGCTTTGCCAGAATGCTTCCTAGATTCTCCATTTTGTTTTCCCTCTATTTCCCACCGTTCTAGTATTCTCGAAATATATCTCCAATTTCTTGAATTGAGAGATACAGCCTCTGTTATCGCCTCCTCTATCCACTCCACGGGGTATCTTTGTTCTGCTTCTCCGATTTTCTCTGCCACAATTGGAGTTAATATACCAATATTCTGTTCGTAAAGAGAATATATATTTGGTCTATCTTCGCCCGTTTCCCAGGGCTCAAAGTCAGATTGATGTTTAATACCCTTCATTTTTCCGATTGCTTGCCTTTCGAATTCCGTGTTCAGAAAATATGCGAATGTATCAGTATCTTTCCTGTTGATTTTGATTAATATTTTTCGTTTTTCTGAAGATTCCAAACACTGAAGGATATGTGTTCTCCGAGTGTTCAGATCCGTCGAGCCCATGCCGATCGAAAGAACGCGATCTGCAAGCAGTTCGTCAATGGACACATACCGTTCCAAACCTTTTTTATTGTGTAGTAGACGGATAATTCGAAGAATTATTTTTAACTCAGTTATATCCTGTATTTCNTGCAACAATTCCCCGAATACAGGAGCAGGAACGGGTATATACCTCACTCCCTTTATAAAACCTTGAAATGCCATTATGCACTTACTGGGTCTTGCTGATAAACTTCCAGATTCTCAAATTTAACGAAACGTTCTTGAAAATAAAGCTTTATTCCCCCAGTCCGACCATTTCTATGTTTTGCTACTATTATGTCTGCAATGTTNGCTGGATATTCCTGGGTGGGATATCGTTTTTCCCAGGCATCAGGGTCGACGTATCTATCTTCACGATGTATGAAAGCAACTACATCGGCGTCCTGCTCTATGCTGCCACTTTCTCGTAAGTCGGATAGCATGGGGCGGTGATCTGGACGTTGTTCTATTGCTCGGCTTANCTGAGAGCAGGCTANCACTGGTACGTTAAGGTCTCTAGCCATTCCTTTCAATGATCTTGATATTTCTCCCATTTCCTGAACCCTGTTGCTATTTCTACCACCACTGCCATTTATTAGCTGCAAATAGTCCACTATTATTAGGTCTAAACCTCTCTCTGCTTGAAGGCGTCTGGCTTTGCTACGCATCTCAACAATCGTTTGAAATGGGGTGTCGTCGATGTATAGGGGAAGATCAGAAAGATTGCCAATTGCATCAAAGAGTCTTTGCTCTTCCATTTCATTGATTAATTGAAGCCGCAATCTATGGCTATCTACATGGGCTTCACTTGAAAGAAGGCGGAGGGCTATCTGTTCGGCACTCATTTCTAGGCTGAAAATACCAACATTGTTACCATTAGCCGCCGCNGCCGCCGCCATATTGAAGGCCAGGGTACTTTTTCCTAAGCTAGGCCTCGCAGCTACTATCAATAGGTCAGATCGCTGCATTCCCCCTCCCAAAAGCTGATCAAACTGGTTGTAACCACTTTGGACGGGCGCTAGCCTGTTTATGTCTGGCTGTAGACTTTCGGCCATATAGTTGTCCAGCACATCGCGTAATGCGGCGAAATCCCTTGTTCCTCGTTCAGAACGGATGCCGAAAAGAAGCTCTTCTGCCCGGTTTAACGAGTCGTTAGTGTCAGGGGAACTTNCATAACCTATGTTCGCAATAGATCCGGCAGCTTGCACAAGTTGCCGCATAATAGATGTTCTTTGGACTATTTGAGCAAAATGTAAAATGTGGGCAGGGCTTGGCACCCCATTGACCATATCGGATAGGTGAACGGACCCTCCTACAGGATCCAATTTTTCTTGGAGAGATAATTCATGAGCTACGGTGACTTGGTTTATGACCTCATTTCTACCGGCTAAATTCAAACAAGCCTCAAANCAGTAGCGGTTTTTTTCCAGGTAAAAATCAGTTGGTTTCAATATAGAGGACACTTTTGACAATGAATCTCCGTCCAGTAACAAAGATCCTATGACTGAGTGTTCGGCTTCGATGTCGTGTGGCAGAGTTCTATCGGTGTACAACCCAATCTCCCGGGGTCAAATTTGGCGTCTGGGTTGTCGATTATCACATGATCACTTCCACGCAATCAAGTCAAAATGTTACCGGCAATTCAGTTTCCCGTTACTCTTGGGAGTCTTGCTCTGATTCAGTTTCTGTCGTATTACTTTCCTCGAGCTTAACAGAAGATACTGGAACGTCTTCTTTTACCTCTGAGTTCGAGGTCTCTTCAGGGATATCATCCAAGCTATCTTTCGGTGATAATTTGTCTTCATCCGACTCTTCGTCTTCTTGAGCAACNATCTCAAAAGGGTCAGTACCGGTGGCGTAAACAGTAACTTTTATTAGAGCATTCACATCTGAGTAAAGTCTTAGTTGAACTTCGTATGTCCCTACATCTCTGATGGGATCATCAAGTTGTACCAATCTTCTTTCAATTTCGATGCCAGTTTCTTCCGCCAATGCATCAGCCACCATGGTGCCAGTCACGGATCCATAAAGCCGATTATTGGANCCNGCTCTCATTTCAATGCCTATTTCCGTCCCGTCTAAGGTTCCGGCTAAATTTTTCATTTCATCCAGACGGTATGTNCTGGAAGTGGCAGCATTCTTTGTGAGTTTGTGAATTCTTTGTAGGTTGTTGTGGGTGGCCGGTGCGGCGAGGTTTTTAGGGATAAGATAATTTCTTGCAAAGCCATTTTTTACTTCCTTAACCTCTCCCCCTAATGCAACCCCTTCAACATCTTCTATAAAGACAACTCTCATTTTTAATAATCCTGTAACCCGCAAGCTTGATCGTATTTATGACAGGTGTGTGTTCGTTTTTGTGTTTGACAAGAATGGGAATTATAACATATGGACCCATAGTTCCTGTTGAATTACTGTGAGTCAGTAGGCTCGTCGATTATGCGATATTTCCCTTCAACAATATCGGTTTCTTTTTGTCGGTTTTCTTTTGCTTTGGAATTTTTCATTGTGTCGGATAGTTTTCTGAGTGGGCCGAAAATCATAAAAATTATTATTGAGCCCACAAGGATGATGATGTCATCTAAAAACCCTAGAAACGGCAGCATGTCAGGGACGATGTCGAATGGTAAGATGACATAGGCAAGACCTAAGGCAGGTAAAAGCTTGTATTTGAGAGGGATTCTTCTATCAAGCATTAATTTNAAGAAAATTATTGGTAATCGGCCCATGTTTTTNGCTTAGTTNTGATTNTTTTATGTCTATCTTAGATTCTATTATATTTNNGAATATAACACTCGTTGAGANCATCATTGAGGTGNAAGATTGATANTTGTTTTGGAAGGGAAAGATGAATACAGGCTTTCNGAGCGAGTNTCGGAGTTTCGCCTAACAGTAACCCCGNCGGAAATGTCAGACATCAACACCACCATGTTAGACGGAAATATTGTAACCATAGAGGAACTCTTAACATCATTATCGACAGTCCCCTTTATGGCTGATAGGCGCTTAGTTGTTGTGGAGGGATTACTTAATAGATTGGGTGGTTCAAAAAAAGATTTAGGTGAGTGGCTTAATTTTCCAGATCTGTTGAAGGATTTGCCTCCAACGGCCAATTTATTGCTAATTGAGAGAGAACCAATACCTTCTAATAAACTTTTGTCTACTATTCTTAGACTTGGGCAGGTTGAAAAATTTTCACCGCTTAGACATCGAGATCTATTAGATTGGATAAACACCCGGTGTTCGAAATTGGGTCTCGAAATTGAACGCACTGCGGTAGCTCTTATAGCGGATTCTGTAGGAAGCGAATTGCGTGTAATAGATTCTGAATTAAACAAAATCAAAACCTACTCGCGTGGCCGTTTAATAACTAGAGAAGATATAACCCTTATGGTGCCTTATGTGAGACAGCAAAATGTGTTTAGGGTTGTAGATTCTGTAATAGAAGGTCGGACTAGAGATGCTCTGAATGCTTCATCAATGCTTATAGGGTTGGGAGAATCACCTTCTGGAATTGTCAGGATGATAGAAAGGCAACTTCGGTTTCTAATACTGGCTAAACATCTATTGAGTCGGAAAATACCGACAGGTGATATTGGCAAGCATATTAATTTGTCTGGTTATCCCTTGCAGAAGACTTTGGAGATGGAAAGGAAAATTTCCCAGACCAGGATCATGAGTATGCACGATAATCTTTTGAAATCTAATATTCGTGTGAGGGAAGGAAAGTTAACAGAACAAGAGTCCTTTGACCTACTGATATCAGAACTTCGTTAATTGCCTGTTATCCAGGGTGAATATCCAATTTTCTAGCATCATATCTTCCGGATTTTATCGAAACGATGAGGTCATCTAATCCAGTGATATTGTCATAAAATTCTGTGGCATATGTGCCTATATCAGATAGCTTATGTGCATCGCTTGCCCCGGTCCCAGGCATTTTAAGTTCCTTGGCCAAATTGGCAGAAAATTCATTTTCTTTTTCTGTTCCCCTGCCGTTTCTTATTTCTATGCCGTCCACCATTCCAAACACCTCGTTTCTCAGCCCTCGGCCTATCATTTCAGAATAGGAAATTTCATCCTGAGGTGCAGTTTCGCGATACACCCTTCGATATGGGTGGGCGACCACTATAGCACCGCCTGCCTCATCGACAAGATCTTTTACGAAAGTTGATTTGTGCATTCCGAAAATATATTCCGTCAAACCATAGACCAATAAATGACCTTCTTCAGTGGTTACTTCACACCCTGGGATTACCAGAAAGTCATTATCTTTACCGAGTTTTTCCACTTCTGAAGGATTCCAAAATCCGTCGTGATCAGTCAAACAAACTCCATCCAATCCAATCAATTTGGCTCGAGTTATGAGTTCTTCTGGGGTGAGGGTGCTGTCGTCGGAGGTTGGGTAAGTATGGGTGTGAATGTCTATTAGCATGTCTATTGATTGTATTACATGTTATCGGCAGTAATGCTATGGATTTCTCAAAATAACTAAGAATCATTGATAAATAAAGGGTATCAGTGCCTATATTAAGTAACCTTGAGTTGAATCGTATCAACCTTATTGATATTATATAAGTCGAGAGGTAAAAATAGTATTTTTAATGGGGACGATGACATGGTTTTAAGTGCAGACAAGTTTACTGAACAGGCCCAAGAGGTAATAGCTGCTTCTCAGGATATCATGAACAGGTATAGACACAACCAATGGGATTCTGAACACTTGTTCATGGCTTTGATAGAGCAGGAAAAAGGTGTCCCTTCCGAAATTTTCAGGATTCTGGGTGTGAATCTAGAGGTTCTGCATTCCACTCTTCACACTAACCTCGAAGAGGATGACAGGGTTGCAGGTCAAACAAATCAATTTTTTATTACTCCCAGATTATCTGAATTGTTTGAAAGGGCGGACGAGGAATCTCAAAGNTTAAATGATGANTTTATTGGGACAGAACACATTCTCATAGCACTTACTGAGGAAGAGANAGGGGCGTCAGCCGAAATACTGAGTGGTTTTAAAGTAACAACTGAGAAGGTTTATAAAGCTCTTCAAGGTATTCGGGGGTCCCATAGAATTACAGACCAAAGGGCTGAAAGTAGGTATAAGTCTTTAGAAAAATTTGCTACGGATTTGACTTTGTTGGCCGAAANGGGCCGCTTGGACCCTATTGTAGGGCGCGATGCAGAAATATCCAGGGTCATGCAGACTTTGATACGGAGAACAAAGAACAACCCNGTAATGATTGGTGGGGCTGGTGTAGGTAAAACAGCTTTAGCAGAGGGCTTAGCCCAAAGGATAGTCACGGGAGATGTGCCGTTCGANCTCCGGTCAAAGAGAATTCTCGCCTTAGATATGGGCTCCCTGCTTGCTGGGTCGAAATTTCGCGGTGAGTTCGAAGAGCGACTAAAAGCCGTTATGGATGAAGTAAAACAGTCGAAGGGTGAAGTCATGCTTTTTATCGACGAAATTCATACCGTGGTTGGCGCTGGGGCTACAGACGGGAGCCTTGATGCCAGTAATATGATGAAACCTGCTCTCGCCAGAGGTGAACTTCAGTGTTTAGGCGCTACGACCGAGGAAGAATACACCAGGTACATTGAGTCTGATGCCGCTCTTGAAAGAAGATTCCAGCCAATTCTGGTTGAAGAGCCGGATATAGACACGAGTATAGAAATGCTGAAAGCTCTTCGTCCCAAATATGAAGCCCATCACAGGCTGAAAATACAAGATGAAGCCCTCAATTCCTCAGCAGTGTTGAGCCATAGATATATATCTGGAAGATTGCTGCCAGATAAAGCTGTCGATTTAATAGACGAAGCAGCAAGTAAAATTCGAATCGATGAACAACTCCACCCAATGTCTTTGAGAGAAAAAGAATCCAAACTTCGTCAGCTACAGACAGAAGAGGTAGCTTCTTCTGAGATGGGGGAGTATGAGAAGGCGGCGGAAATAAAGGCGGAAATAGCTCGAATTGGGGAAAATTATACAGATGAAAAAAACCAATTAAACAATTTTGAAACTTCTGAACGGCAGGTAACTTCTGAGGATATAGCTTCCCTAGTTGCTACTTGGACAGGCATACCTGTTGAAAGATTATTAGAAAGTGAGGCCGACAAACTGCTTAGCATGGAATCTCGCATTCAGAGTAGGCTCGTCGGTCAACAAGAAGCCATTGAAGCCGTATGTGAAGCCGTAAGAAGAGGACGTGCAGGAATCAAGGATGAAAATAGACCAATAGGTAGTTTTATATTTTTAGGACCAACGGGCGTTGGCAAAACTGAATTAGCTAGGTCGCTTGCCTGGTACTTATTTGACGATGAGGAAAATATGGTGCGTGTGGATATGAGTGAATATATGGAGCCTCACTCAGTAGCGAGGATGATAGGCTCGCCCCCCGGATACGTGGGGTATTCTGATGGCGGTCAATTGACAGAAGCTGTGAGGAAAAGGCCTTTCAAGGTCATTCTTTTTGATGAGATAGAGAAAGCCCACCCTGACGTTTTCAATATATTGCTGCAAATACTTGAAGACGGAAGGCTCACTGATGGTCAAGGTAGAGTCGTAGATTTTAAAAACACAGTAATAATCATGACTAGTAACTTAGGGTCGTCGATTAGCACTTCTGAGCCGTTAGGTTTTTTGAGAGATATGGATACCTCAAAAGACAGCGAAAAATTAAGAATTTCAATAGAAGACGCGCTAAAAAAATCATTTAGACCGGAATTCTTGAACAGGGTCGATGAAATTTTGATATTCCAACCTATTTCGGAAGAAGATCAACGCCAGATAGTGGATATCATGATAGAAAACCTAAGGAAAAAACTCGTGGAACATGATATTGATCTAGAGTTGTCCGAGGCCGCTAAATCTTGGATTGCGTCTGACGGATTTGACAGAGAATATGGTGCCAGACCCCTTAGGCGTAGCATTAGAAAAAATATCGAAAATCCTCTGTCAACTGCCCTGATAAAAGGCGATTTCGGTAACGGGGACTGTGTATATGTTGACTTACTGGAAGAAGAAATTGTTCTTGAAAAGAGGATAAAGTACGAATCTATTGCAATTTAGGNTTTAGGATTTCTTCTTGATCCATTAGATTGGTATCCTTATAATTTGAATGGAAATTCAGTAAATTGTTTTAAGGTGGTTATATGGACCAGGCATCTCAACGAAAAAAATCTTTTTCGCGTAGAACTTTTTTGAAAGGTTTACCGATTGGTATCCTTGGGGCAGCAGCAATAAGCATTGTAGGTTCGAGAATGATGGCTTCCGCCCTGAATAGGAGACCGCCTTTATCTAAAAAAGGCTCTATTTTTTCTCCAAAGGATGTCTAGACTCACTAAACTGTAACGTCGGGTTCTTCGGGTTTGTAAGAATAAGACTTTACAGGCGAAAAATGGTGGACTGGCGGACTAGTGGGATATGCGGAAGGTGATGGCAGTCAGTTTCGGAATCCCTTTCCTGTTTTAGAATGTTTTAGAAACCGATTAAAATTTCAATTGTCTTAAATCGACTGATATACTCGTTTGTCAGGGTTGGGAGAGATGGCCGAGCGGACGAAGGCGCTGGTCTCGAAAACCAGTATGGGAGTAATCTCATCGTGGGTTCGAATCCCACTCTCTCCGCCNTGGGGNGGGGGACCGGAACGGTCAATATGGAGAGATGCTAGAGTGGCCGAATAGGCGCGACTGGAAATCGCGTGTTCCCTCACAAGGGGAACCGTGGGTTCGAATCCCACTCTCTCCGCCATGAATGTCGGTTCTGGGTAATTTGAATGGTTGCTTGATGAACCTATAGACGGTACTAGCGATGGAGTATTTTGGTAAAGTGTTATTGTGACCTGCCTTGGAAGGCTCTCTAAAAATTTTGTTTTATTAATTCATATGTTTGGTGACTATAAATAATGGCTAAAGACCTTGTTATCGTGGAATCTCCGGCAAAGGCTCGAACAGTCGGTAGATTTCTCGGAAAGAATTATGACGTAAAAGCTTCTATGGGGCATGTCAGAGACTTGCCTAGAAAGAAACTGGGAGTAGAAATCAGTGAGGATGGATTTGTTCCTACCTATACGGTATCGACTGATAAAAGAAAAATAGTTTCGGAATTAAAAAAAGCTGCGGCAAGTGCCGGGTTGGTTTACCTGGCAACAGACCCGGATCGGGAAGGCGAAGCTATTTCTTGGCATCTCATTGAGGCCGCAAATATCGACATTAATAAAACTCGAAGAGTTGTTTTTCATGAGATAACCAAGCCAGCGATTGAAGAGGCCTTTGCGAACACACGAGATATTGATGTGGATTTGGTAGACGCTCAGCAAGCTAGACGGGTATTGGACAGGCTGGTTGGGTACACGTTGAGTCCAGTGTTGTGGAGCAAGGTAAAGAAAGGTACCTCTGCCGGACGTGTTCAGTCTGTCGCCTTGCGAATGGTTGTTGACCGCCAGAAGGAAATAGAAGCATTTATGCCGGTGGAATATTGGACTATAGATGCCTTGCTGGGGGTAAAACCTAAAGAAAACTTGATGGAAGCTTCTTTGGTCTCGATAGAGGGTTCCAAGAAAAAACCCGAAATAACCAATGGAAACGACGCTGCATTAATACTTGAGGATTTGAAAGGTTCTGGATTTGTAGTTCAAAGTTATATAACCAAGGAAAGTAAACGAAGACCTTCTGCTCCTTTTATCACGAGTACTTTGCAGCAGGAAGCCTCCCGAAGATTGAGGTTCTCTGCTTCTAGGACCATGATACTTGCCCAGCAACTCTATGAAGGGATTGACATGGGCTCCGAAGGTGTTGAAGGGTTGATAACCTACATGCGAACTGACTCCACTAATGTTTCAGCGATAGCACTCACTGAGGCAAGTGAATATATAAATGGCAAGTATGGTTCAGACTATGCTCTTGAAAAACCCAGGTCTTTTTCAAAAAGGGTCCGGGGTGCCCAGGAGGCCCATGAAGCTATAAGACCGACTTCAGTGCTGAGAACTCCGGAGACATTACGGGATAAATTAGATAGAGACCAATATCGTTTGTACGATCTTATATGGAAGCGTTTGGTAGCAAGCCAGATGGCCGAGGCAGTATATGACAGGACTATCGTGGATTTTGATGCGAAAAGTGTGGTTTCAGCAAAAACTTACACGTTCAGGTCCACTGGATCTGTCTTGAAATTCGACGGTTTTAGAATCCTTTATACAGAGGGTAAGGACGATGAAGCCGAAGAGGAAGAAAAAGGGCTTCCAATCCTTTCCAGCGGTCAGGAAATGCATTGCAATGAACTTATCAAAGACCAGCATTTTACAGAACCGCCGCCTAAGTTCACTGAAGCATCTTTAATAAGAAACTTGGAGAGTGAAGGAATTGGTCGGCCAAGTACCTATGCTTCGATAATAGGTACTATTCAGGAAAGAGACTATGTCCGTCGAGATCGCGGCCGTTTCACTCCCACTAAATTAGGAATTGCAGTGACCGAGTTTTTAAAAGAACATTTTGAAGATATTGTGGATGTTGGTTTTACAGCGGGCATGGAAAAGCAGCTCGATGATATTGCAGAAGGATTAATGCAATGGAACCCTATGCTGCAAGAATTTTATGGACCGTTTGACGAAGCGATTGAGACAGCTAAAGTCGAGGCTGTTAGGGTCCCAAGAGAAAAGATCGATGAAGAGAGTGATGAGGTATGCGAAAAATGTGAGCGGCCCATGGTTATACGAGGGGGCAGAAACGGCAGGTTTATCGCTTGCTCAGGGTTTCCAGATTGCAAAAATACCAAGCCTTTGACTATAGGGATAAAATGCCGCGAATGTAATGTAGGGGAGTTAGCAGAACGTAAAAGCAAAAGAGGAATTTTCTTCGGTTGTACCAACTACCCAGATTGTACTTTCGCTGTAAATACCAAACCAATTAGCAATCCGTGTCCTGATTGCGATGGAATATTGCTACCGTCAGGTAGAGATAACGTTAGGTGCCCGTCGAAAGAATGTGGATTTCGTGGGTCTATTACAGAATTTGAGGAAGAGCCAGAGGGTGTTAAGGCTGGATTAGCCAACTAATCCAGTACAGCGAATAATTAGTGTCTTAACTGCTGGTAAATCTCCAGAGACGTTAATATCCTATTTTTATGGGATATGAGCCAACTGAGAAAGACATGAATTCATATATTGAGGCCTATTTAAAGCATATAGTAGGCTACCGGGGCTTGTCTGATGCGACAGTCAGAACTTATGCTCAAGATTTGGACACATTTATGAATTTTCTGGAGATGAAGGAAGTCGGTGACTTAAGAAACGTTGACCGCAGGACCGTGAGGGGATTTTTGGTTTTTTTGACCGATAAAAATTACCAAAGGTCTAGTATCTCTAGAAAACTCTCCGTACTTAGAGGATTTTATAGGTGGCTGGTAACAGAAGGTGTGTTGTCGGTAGACCCTATTCCTAGGCGCTCTACCATGAAAAAGGAAGTGAAATTACCNCGATTCTTGACNAANNATGAGGTTGTGAGNCTAATTGATTCACCTAAATTGGGAACATATTCNGAAACACTGAGAANNAGAGANNTNTCTCTTTTNGANTTNGTTTATGCNTCNGGCNTGCGGGTAAGNGAGGTNCANGGACTNAATNTAGGNNATGTGGATTTTCATTCNAAGACNGTNAGAGTGATCGGTAAAGGTGATAAGGAGAGGTTGACATTGCTCGGAGTTGCTGCCAAATCTGCTCTTCAAAGATACATAAATGTGGATAGGCCGAAGATTAAAGACTTCGAAAAAAGCGACTCATTATTCTTAAGTAAACAGGGGTCTAGGCTTAGCATTAGGTCCATACAGAATTTGGTAAAAAAATATGCGCGGCTAGCCGGTTTAGGAAATGAGGTTCACACTCACACCTTGAGACATTCATTTGCAACCCATCTAGTAAATGGGGGAGCAGATCTCAGGGTTGTTCAAGATTTACTAGGACATTCCAGCCCTGCAACAACCCAAATATATACCCATGTGACAGGTGTAGAAGCAAGGGCAAGCTATTTGGATGCACATCCTATGGCAAAGGAATTGGAGGAGAAAATATAAGTGAAAATATTGGTTGTCAATGGACCTAATCTCAATAACTTAGGGAGAAGGGATGAATCTCATTACGGCTCTGAATCATTTAGTGACGTCATCATAGCTATTGAGAAATTTTCCAAGGACCTTGGCATCGAAACAATTTTTTCCCAAAGCAACTCAGAAGGCGATTTGATTAGTTTTATCCAAAAGGAAGCGCCTACTTCAGATGGTATTGTGATTAATGCCGGAGCTTTGACCCATTATGGATTGGCTCTCAAAGATTCATTGATAGATGCAAAAACCCCCCTGGTGGAAATACATATATCCAACATACATCAGCGGGAAAAGTATAGGAGAACTTCTGTGGTGGAATCTGTGGCTATCGGACAGGTGGCCGGGTTTGGGATTTCTGGATATTTGTATGCTATCGAACTGCTGATCAATCATCTCGAAAATGCAATCTAAGTATCAGGATAGGCGAGGGCAGATAAAGGAAGCCTGCAATTTTTTAAATGCGGATGCTTTTTTAGTGTCATCTTTGGTAAATGTTCGTTACTTGAGCGGATTCACGGGAAGCAATGGGCTTCTATTGATTTCAGGAGATAATGATTTTCTTTTTACTGACTCTAGGTATATAGAACAAGGTAGAGAAGAGACTTGTGATCAAATCACAGTTTCCTTGACATCTGGGTTCAGTGCGATAGAGGAGGTATCAAGACTCTATTCCTTAACTAATGTCGCGTTTGAATCAGATCACTTAACATACTCTGAATTCACAGGCATGGAAAAATTACTGAAGTCTAGAGTAAATTTGATTTCCTCCAAGGGAGTGGTAGAAAAAATCAGATCTGTTAAAGACAATGATGAGGGGGATTTAATTCGGAGAGCTGCATCCCTTGCTGACGATGCAGTAACACTTGCCATCCAAGAATCAAAACCTGGTAAATCTGAGTTTGAAATAGCATGGGTTATAGAAAAATTTTTGAGGGAAAATGGGGCTGATGGTGTCGCCTTTGACACTATAGTAGCGACAGGTGCCAATTCTGCTAAACCGCATCATAGGGCGGGAAGTACAATTATTGAAGCAGGCGATCCGCTAGTTATAGACATGGGCGCTTTGCTGAATGGATATAGAAGCGATATAACCCGAACCATTTTGGTTGAGGGTGAGGATGAAAAATTTCGATGTGTATACGAGGTGGTTCTGGAAGCTCAGATCACAGCAATAGAAGCTGCGAAACAGGGTGTGATTGCTAAAGAGTTAGACCTGGTAGCCCGTGAGGTAATAGCAAACCATGGGTTTGGGCAAAACTTTTCACATGGATTAGGCCATGGTGTTGGTCTTAATGTGCATGAGATGCCAATGGTAGTTCCTTCCTCTGANCATATTTTGGAAGAAGGTATGNTTTTTACTGTGGAACCTGGCATCTATCTGCCTGGNTGGGGNGGAGTTAGAATAGAGGANATGGTNTTGCTNGAGGAAGCTGAAGTATCTTTGTTAACTAACGCTNCGAANTAGTTANATNNGTCTTTTGNTNCACATNTATTTTATANAGGGGTTATNACNATGACGATAGGATACNGNGAATTAAAAAAAGGCATGTCGATAGAGCTCGANGGTGAGCCATANTCAGTNGTGGNTTATGAAAGAAGNAAGATGCANCAAAGNGCTCCGGTGATGANGATAAGGTTCANAAANTTNAGATCNGGNCGGATTGTTGACAANACCTTNTCAGGTTACGACGTTAGCTTCACTCCTGCATCTGTTGATAGGAGAAAAGCACAATATATATACCCGGATGGAGATTTTTATTATTTCATGGACACCGAAACATTTGATCAATTTCCNATGGATAGAGAACAAATCGNTGATTCCCTAGATTTCATGATTGAACAGACTGAGGTGGAATTAATCTTCTANGAAGATAACCCTATTTCTCTTGAGTTACCTACAACAGTCGATTTAAAAGTCGACGATTCACCTCCGGGAGTAAAAGGCGACACAGCACAAGGGGCGACTAAATTGGCTACATTGGAAACTGGACTTGAGCTTCAAGTGCCTCTTTTTGTAAACCAAGGTGATTTCATCAANGTAGATACTAGGACCGGAAGTTATATCTCTAGGGTTTAGCTGAATGCCTGCTTTAAGTGTTTCACAAGTCATACTGCACCTCAATAACCTCTTCGGGTCTGACCCGATCTTAAGTGATGTATGTGTGATTGGAGAGGTTTCCCGGGCCACAAGGTCCGCATCTGGACACGCATATTTCACCTTGAAGGATGAGGATGGAGTGTTGGATTCTGCCCTATTCAGAGGTGGAATTGGTGTTGAGCACTTGGAAATAGGTGCGGAGGTTTTCGCTTTTGGTAGAGTCTCAGTATATGGCCCAAGTGGCCGATTGCAGCTTATNGCCAATCTGATAGAACCTGCTGGAGATGGCATTCTCCAGGCCAGGTTCGAAGAGATGAAAAACAAGTTGGAANCTGAAGGCCTTTTTGACCAAGGTAGGAAAAGGCCTATTCCTACTTTTCCCACTGTGATGGGGATCGTTACCTCTAAAGATGCTGCTGCCTGGCAGGATATTCAGCAGACGATCGCTCGAAGATTTCCAAGAGTAGAACTGGTATTGGCACATACCCCTGTTCANGGGAACACTGCCGCTCCGCTGATAGCAGAGTCTATAAACTCTCTAAATCACGTCGGTGGGATAGATACAATCATTGTAGCCAGAGGTGGAGGATCTCCGGAAGATTTGTGGCCATTCAATGAAGAGATTGTAGCTAGATCTATATTTGCTTCTGCTATCCCAGTGATTANTGGGGTAGGACATGAATCAGATTGGTCTATAGCAGATTTGGTATCTGATTTGAGAGCATCTACACCAACGGCTGCCGCAGAGCAGGCGGTACCAGATATAGAGGAACTAAAGGGTAGACTAAATTACTATACATCTCAGATGCATTTGTATTGCTCCACTAGTATCAACATTGCGCGAAATGAATTGAAATATTCAGTGNCCAAACTTGATCGCGCATTGCCAGATCTCGTGACTTATAAAATAAGACTTGACGATTTGATAACCAGAGCGAATTCAAACGTTGTTCACAAAAACGAATTAACCAAGGAGTACTTGAAAGGATTGGCGGAAAAAATGACTGCTCTAGCTCCTCATACAACCATAGCGAGAGGGTATTCCGTGCTTCAAAAATCCTTGGACGGTAAAATCATAAATAGTGTCAACGAGATAGGTAGTGGCGAAAATATATCAATCACGGTGAGCGATGGTGTCATTGATGCCAAAACAGTCGGAGAAAATATGGGANTCGAAATCCCAGAGGAACATCAACTTAATCTTTTGTAGTATTGGGCCTTTGGAGGGCTTGTGANTACCATGTTAGAAAATGAATTGGACGCTTTATCTTTTGAAGAGATAATGGATGAGTTGGAAAAATCCGTTTCAGACCTAGAAAANGGGAAGTTACCTTTAAACAAAGCTTCAGATGTTTATGAGAATGGAATGAAATTAGCGGAAGAGGCAAACAAAAGACTATTTGACACCGAAATAAAGATTACTGACATCAAAAAAGCGTTTGAGGAAAAAATCGAGACAAATTCTCAAAGTGAAAGCGATTTAGATGCCTAGACCTCAATTACATTGTTTTCTAGCACACCCAAATTTTCTATCGATATTATTACCCTATCCCCTTCTTGAAGAGTAAAATCTGGCGGCGGCACTATTGATGTGCCGGTTAGAACAGTAGTCATATCTGGCACAAAATTACTTTTAATTACCCACTCACATATTTCCTGACAAGTTCTTGCCATTTCAGACGTAGAAGTAGACCCTGAAAATACCTCTTCCCCATTCCTTGCTATCACACAATCTACAGTGAGATCTTGAGGGTTTGAAATAGTCTCTGGTGTGGCAAAACAAGGCCCTATAGAACAACTACTATCAAACATCTTTGCTTGCGGCAGATAGAGTGGATTTTCTCCTTCTATTGACCTGCTACTCATGTCGTTGCCAATCGTATAGCCGACAATTTCGCCTTTATATATCACAAAGGCTAATTCTGGTTCTGGCGCGTCCCATGAAGAATCAGATCGTATGCCCACATTATCGAATGGTCCCATGCATCTTTCCGAGGTGGATTTAAAAAATATCTCGGGTCTGTCTGCGTTATAAACCTTCGAATATATATCAGGTGTGTCGCTTTCACGGCGGCGTTCCAATTCACTGTTTTTGTATGTAACACCAGCGGCCCAAACTTCTGGGGGATCAAAAGGCCTATCAATTGTCCAGCCACCGTCAAAGTCAGGGTTTTCCTGAATTATGTCTGACAGTGATATTTGTTCCGAATCCCCTGAATCCAATATTCTTCTTGCTAAGTCGTCTATTGATTCTCCGGTGATAGAGGATGCCTTGATCAANTCTAAAACGTCTGTGACATCATCTTCCACAGAAGTTAGATTTTCTAACAANCCTTCTCCTGTTTCTACTGATAAACANACNTCGCCTATGGAGTTAACTAATCGGTAGTANCGCAAAGTTATTCAACCTCCTTNAATTAAGGTGCTTAACCAATTCTACCAAGATCAAATACGATTGTGTTGAAAGGATCCTTGTTTGACATAGAAAAAAGAGGGTGACTATACTACTGAAACCGACAAAGGGGATACTTGGTTATCGTTTATCACCAGGATTCAAATTTTGGGACAATTCTTGGACTGGGAACTCTTCCTGCAGNTATCTGTCCCATTCAAACTTGTAATCAAACCGCAAGAAATTGCCCCATTGGTGCTGACAATACAACCTCGCCAAACGTGCCCTACGGAAGTTCAAAATGATTGTTCTTTTTTCTCAGTTTAAAAGGTTTATCAATGACTAGATTTGTATTTGTAACAGGTGGTGTAGTGAGTTCGGTAGGCAAAGGGGTTTGCGTCGGTTCTATCGGTAAGATACTCAAATCTAGAGGTATGACTGTTTCCTTATTGAAACTGGACCCTTATTTAAATGTTGACCCAGGGACTATGTCCCCTTATCAGCATGGGGAAGTATTTGTCACAGATGATGGGAGTGAAACTGATCTTGATTTGGGTCATTATGAAAGGTTTGTGGATGTTGAATTGACCAAAGCTTCCAATCTCACAGCNGGTCAGGTCTATAGCGATGTGATAGCAAGGGAGAGGAAGGGAGAATTCCTAGGTGGCACGATCCAGGTTGTTCCTCATGTTACGGATAACATAAAACAGCACATATTNGATTTGGCTGAATCAAGTGGGGCGGATGTGATTGTAGTTGAGGTTGGAGGTACTGTTGGTGANATTGAAGGATTACCNTTTCTTGAGGCNATAAGGCAAATGAGGAATGAGGTTGGAAGAGATAACGTCTTCTACATGCACCTCACATTCCTTCCNCATATTTCTTCTACGGATGAACTTAAAACTAAACCCACACAACACAGCGTAAGGGAACTTAGGAGCATTGGTATTCAGCCTGATGCTATTGTTTGCCGCAGCGACGAGAAGATTCCTGAGGATTTGAGAAAAAAAATAATGATCCACTGTGACGTACCCCTAGAGGGAGTTCTGATGGTTCCCACAGTGGCCAGCATATATGAGGTTCCGCTGATACTCGAAGAGCAAGGTCTTGCCACTTTAATCACTAATGCTATGGCTATTGACGTTGAGGATCAGAAACTTGGGTTAAATGGCTGGTCAGATTTGGTAGATTTGATAAAAAGCCCAAAAGAACGATTAAAAATCGCTGTTGTTGGTAAATATGTGGATCTCCATGATTCGTACATGTCTGTCAAGGAAGCTTTGATACACGCAGGTTTATTTCATAGTAGGGATATAGAAATAGATTGGATCGGGGCTGAAGATGTTGAGAACGATGGTGCGGCTCATTATTTNTCAAATGCTGACGGAATAGTGGTTCCAGGCGGGTTTGGCTATAGGGGAGTCGAGGGCATGATCGATACAGTGAAATTTGCGAGAGAAAATAACGTNCCTTACCTAGGTTTATGCCTTGGAATGCAGGTTATGGTTATCGAGGCCGCCCGCAATTTATTNGGCAAGGAGGGGGCAAATTCATCTGAATTTGACTCAGATACAAAAGATCCCGTTATAGACCTCATGTCGGATCAAGTTGATGTTAAAGAAAAAGGCGGTACGATGAGGCTAGGTGTCTACCCGTGTGTTATCGAAGATGGAAGCATCATCTCTAGAGCCTATGGCACCAAAAATATAATGGAAAGACATCGTCATAGGTTTGAGTTTAATAATGCCTATAAAGATGATCTTAAATCGGTTGGATTGCTCCCAACAGGAATCTCTCCAGACGGACAGTTGGTTGAGATCGTAGAATACGAATCGCATCCATTCATGGCCGGTACACAATTTCACCCGGAATTTCTNTCNCGNCCAACCAGACCCCATCCCTTGTTTAGAGAATTTGTAGCGGCTGCAGGTGGNCTGAACCTANTTTAAGATAACAAGGCTGNATTTATTCTGGACGCTGCGGGACGAAAGTGCTACTATGCTTTCANTGTTGCTGAATGCAGCATCGGTTCTGACGATGAAATTCCNAATTTTTNATGNGAGTTTCATTTCTGGTTACGATGGCGTGGATTTCAAAAAAAACGCGCTACCCTACACTTTAAAACTCTAGTGCTCGAGGATCGATTAGTCGGTTGGTCGTGCCGAGTTTGCTGTAAAAGTGATACCAGTATTACATCCCAACATTAATTAAGGGCGTAGATAATTCATTCTTGCGTTCCCCTAAATTGAAAAATTGGGATCAAATCAAAGAGAAGAAGAAGTCGAGGTATGAAGATGAAGTTGCTTGAACTTCAAGAAAAAAATGATGAGGAACTTTTAGATTTTGCTGTTGAAGAGGGAGCTGTAGAAGATGGCGCAACTCCTCGTCGAATGGACATTTTAAGAAAAATGTTCAAAGTTTATTCTGACAAGGATGAGACAGTTGATGCTGATGGAATACTTTCCATCCTCAATGAAGGATATGGGTTTCTCCGGCAAAATAGTGACCAGAGAGGATCTGGGGATGTTTATGTATCGCAATCACAGATAAGGCGTTTTAGTCTAAGGCCTGGAGATCATGTTGTTGGCAATGTCAGACCTCCGAAGGACGGTGAAAGATACTTTGGTCTGGTCAAAGTAGGCCAGGTTAACCATTCAGATCCTGATTCTTCGAAGAAAAGAGTGCAGTTTGAAAAACTGACCCCAATTTTCCCAGAAGAATTAATAGTGATGGAAACAGAGCCAAACCAGTTGTCAACAAGACTGATTGACATGATGTCCCCAGTTGGTAGAGGCCAGAGAGGGTTGATCGTATCGCCTCCAAAGGCAGGAAAGACAACCCTGTTAAAAGAGCTCGCCAAAGGCATAACGGAAAACGCCCCTGATATTCACATCATGGTTGCTCTTATTGGGGAAAGGCCGGAAGAGGTGACGGACATGAAGCGGTCTATCAAAGGTGAAGTCTACTCGTCGACCTTCGATGAACCGGTAGAAGATCACTGCAGGGTAGCCGAGCTGGTTCTTGAACGCGCAAAGAGATTGGTTGAGTCCGGTGAGGATGTGGTTATTTTGTTAGATAGTATTACGAGACTAACCAGGGCCTACAACTTAGCGGTACCCAGTAGCGGTCGAACCCTATCTGGTGGTATGGACCCTATTGCTTTATATCCGCCAAAGAAATTTTTTGGTGCTGCCAGAAACACAGAGGAAGGAGGCAGCCTGACTATACTGGCTGCGTGTCTGGTGGATACCGGTAGCAGAATGGACGATGTCGTTTACGAAGAATTTAAGGGAACCGGTAACATGGAAGTCCACCTCGACCGTAAAATGGCCGAGCGAAGAACTTTCCCCGCTTTGGATATATATAAGAGCGGTACCAGACGAGAAGAGCTGCTTTTGAGTGAAGACACTTTAAAGAAGGTTTGGCTACTCAGAAGAATGATAACCATGATTGAATCTGATTCTTCCAACAATTCCAATTCATCCGGCGAAGCGATGGAAAAAGTAATGGATAGAATGAGGAAAACTAAGAAAAATGAGGCATTTCTCACCGGCTTAGGTAAAGA
>PAON01000007.1:0-23493 GCA_002708495.1 Dehalococcoidia bacterium
GATGGGTGAGGAGATAGGAATATCCAGAACTCAGTTTTCAGTAATTCCTATATTTAAACTCGCCACAATTCCAATACTCCCGCTATTAGGCCTATTGGTAGATAGAAGGCATGGAGGAAGAATAATAGTTTCCGTTGGCAGTTTGGTTGGGGGTACTGCCTTGGCTTTTACCTCTCAAATAGACAAAGTGTGGCAATTCTACATGTTATACGGGATTATTTATGGCTTTGGCACTGCTGCCATGGGTAGTCAATTGGTTGGTCCATCATTGATGGCCAAGTGGTTTGTGAGAATGAGAGGAAGAGCGATGGCCATTGGCACCATGGGCATATCGGCCGGTGGTGTTGTAGTCGCGCCTGTTGCAGGTTTGGCCATCTCCACCCTTGGATGGAGAGCAGCTTGGGTAGTATTAGGAATGATGGCGGTAGTTGCTATCGTCCCCGTATCATCACTATTTCTTAGGAGAAGCCCCGAAGACATTGGGCTACTGCCTGATGGAAATAAGTCGGACTCGAATGCAGAAGTTACCGCAGATAATGAAGTAAATTCCTGGACCCTGAAACAATCTATACAGAACACCCAATTCTGGATACTTTTGCTAATTCAGTGTCTAGGCCTTTCAGGTTTAGTGGTCGTACTATTTCACGAAGTCGCCTATATTCAAGACAAAGGACTAAATATACAGTCAGCAACCTTGATAGCGACCTCATTAGCCACCTCAGCCATGATTAGCAAACTCCCTTTTGGCTACCTAGCAGAAAAAATGGATATAAGAAGAGTTCTTGCACTTTGTTTGATACCTGCGGGATTATCAACCTATATGATCATACCCCTCGATTCTGTTTGGATTTTGGTGGTTTGGGGAGTTATACATGGGTTTTTTATGGGGGGGTTCCCCACTCTGACTAATGTGGCATTACCTGAATATTTTGGACGCCAATATATGGGAAGTATTAGAGGGGTTATTGCACCTATCACCATGATCATTTCGGCATTGAGTCCACTAATAGCCGGTATTCTTTGGGAAGAAAGTTACAGCTATTCAGTGGCATTTTTCTTGTTCGGGTCAGCATGGATAATCGGAGGCCTACTAACTTTCACATTAAGCAAACCAAAGGATCCACCTGCTGTAAAAAATATTACGGACCAAAAAGTGCCCGTTTGACGTGTGTTTTTTACTCTGATGATAATATGATGTCAATTGTTATGGAGGATAGACATGGCCCCACCCATTGAATTTTTAGGCTTAATACCATCATGGATCTTAGTATACCTAGCAACATTAGGTTGCTTTGGAGCTGCGGCTTCCTTTTTATATATTCGGATGTTTAAACCTATCTTGCAGGGAAAACCTTCAGGAAGAACAGATCAGCTCCCTAAAAGAATCCTTGGAGCCTTACCTTATATCCTAGGCCAGAAGAAAGTCCTCCAAAGTACTGACGTAGTGAGAGACAGAGCAGGCATGGCACACGCCATCATATTTTGGGGCTTCTTGTCTTTCTCACTAAGCTACCTGATTTTTATATACGGGGATTCAATTAACCCTAATTTCTCCAAAACCTTACTTTCTGAAGCTGGATTAACAATTTTTGGAACCTACTTAGATATTTTGGCCGTAGCCTTGTTGTCCGTGATAGTTTTAGCTGTAATGCGAAGATGGGTATTTACTGCTAATAGGTTGAGGTTTGACTTAACTCAGAAAAGAGAGGCTGCCATAATACTTGCCTTGATAGCCTTCTTGATGATCAGCACCATAATAGGGGAGGCCTTTTATGTTGCTGCACAAAACGTCCATTCTCATTCCCCAATAGGCAATTTTTTGGGGGATATATTAAACGACGGTGGCTTTGACAGGGATGCGTCTTCTTTTATATACCAGATAAGCTGGTGGATACATCTGACCATAATACTGGGATTCTCCGTCTATATTCCAATATCTAAACATGTTCACCTGGTTGGGGCTCCAATCGGTTTTGTTACACGGCAGTTAGGTGCTAAAGGAACGTTGACAACAATAACTGATTTTGAAACAGCTGAGTCTTTCGGGGCATCCAAAATGAAAGACTTTAACCAAAAACAGCTACTTGATGCCTTCGCATGTGCTGTCTGCGGTAGATGTACAGATGTATGTCCTGCAAACCTAACAGGGAAAACGCTCTCTCCAATGCATATAGTGCAAGGGCTCAGGTACCATATTGCCGATGCCACCTCGGTTGATAACGAAGAGGATATACCCAATATCATCGGATCACGAATAGAGAGGCAAGCTGTATGGGACTGTCTAACATGTGGTGCTTGCACCGAGGTATGTCCAGTCGGCAATGAACCATTCCATCCTATAGTAGATATGCGACGCTATATGGTCATGGAAGAACCGGACATACCCGAAGGAGCAGAGGGAGCGCTGCGAAATCTGGAACAGAGAGGGCATCCATGGAGTGGCACTACATTCACCAGAGAGAGTTGGTATGAGGGTCTTGATGTAAAAACATTCTCTGAAAACCCAGAAGCTGAATATCTCCTATGGGTGGGATGCACTAGTGCCTTGGAACAGAGGAGTCAGAGCATTCCCAGAGCCATGGTTTCTATCCTCAATCGAGCTGAGGTAGATTTTGCCATATTGGGTACCGAAGAAACTTGTAGTGGGGATCCAGCCAGAAGAATGGGCAATGAATATTTATATCAAATGTTGGCCATGCAAAACATAGAAACTTTTAACAAGTATGGCATAAAAAAGATTCTCACCAGTTGCCCTCATTGCTTTAACAACATCAAAAATGAGTACCCCCATCTTGGTGGCACCTACGAAGTAATGCACTACAGCGAATTAATCTCAGACCTTATTGAGAAAGAAAAAATAAAACCTGTAGTCACTATAAATACCACTTTGGCATATCATGATTCATGTTATTTAGGAAGGCATAATGGCATCTATGAAGCGCCGAGACAGGTTGCTAAATCGATACCAGGGTTGGAATTAGTGGAAATGGAAAAATGCAGGGGAAACGGATTCTGCTGTGGAGCCGGTGGCGGGCATATGTGGTACGAGGAAGAAGGTAATCAAAGAGTTAACCATTCCAGAACAGATCAGTTCTTGGAAACAGGTGCCGACATTGTAGGAGTGTCGTGCCCATTTTGCATGCAGATGATGGAAGAGGGTGTCCAATCCAAGGGGGAAAATGGGTCCAAGCAGGTTAAAGACTTGGTAGAGCTAGTAGAAGAAAGTCTTGGTTAATTTATATCTTTTTCAGATTCTTCCACAGCGACATATTTTGACGGGCATTTAACTATCACATTTTGACTATCGAATTCCTTCCCTGGAGTATGAGCACCTTCAAGAATAATTTCTGAATGCTCATTAAAAAACAAATCTGGCAACACTCCGTTATGAACCGCTTCAATTTCACTTATTCCATCCACCAATGAAAAACGCGCTGAGGTGGAGCCTTCAACCCGATGAAAAGACCCTGGTTTTAGCTTCCCGCTAACCCTCACCATACGTCCTTCTGCGGTAGGAGGCTGTGTGGATATCTCGCTCACAGTATAGTAATAAACAGTTGCCCCCTGAAAAGCCATGTAGGCGAAATACCCTAGAGCGGCGCACAATACAAGCGCGGCAAAAAGAAACTTGCCTCGATTGCTTGTCATTTTGGATTCGGAAATATAACTGTCGCTACTTCGATCATTCATTTCAGGTGTTCTTCTTTTTCAGAAATAATTTTTTTTAGCATAGCTACTTCATTCCTCATTTCTTTCAACCTTCGAGAAAGAAAGAAAATATACCCGAAAAATAAAGCCCAAACTAAAAAAAACACTGCAAACAAATATTTCAAATTTGCGTCAGGATCATTTTGTTTGGCTTCACTAACTAATGGAGAATCGGAGAAAACAAAAGATTTCTCCAAAACCAGCATAGACACAACAGCGATGAATATAAATGACACTACCCGGAGCGACCTACTAGTTAAGGGATACATACTGATGAACCTCGTCTAAATCATCTTCGCATTTTCTCATTTGAATTCTTTCTAACATCACATAAACATAAAAAATGGTAAATGTAATCAACGACACGAAAAATGTTATATACATTTTGCTATCTAAGTCAGAATCTGATTCTGCAAGCGGCCCAATATTTAGATTAGGATGAGCTGTCCTCCACCAAATCGATGCCAAATATATAATCGGGGCATCAATAGCCCCTAACAATGCCACAACCGAAGCATACCGCCGTCCCTGAGACCCCCGGGGGGAAAAAGAACGAACCATCAGATAGCCAACGTATACAAACCATAGAATTAAGGTAGTAGTAAGTTTAGGATCCCAAGACCACCAAACTCCCCAAACCGGTTTGGCCCATACCGCTCCAGTTATCAAAATTAGCGTAGCAAATATAACCCCCAACTCAGCGGCGGAATATGCAATAGCATCCCATAGGTTTTTCTTTGTTAACAGATGGATCACACTGGCTATACCAACCACAAAAATAGAAACCATTCCGATCCAACCAAGAGGAACATGAACATAAAATATTCGTTGCGAAACACCTAGGTTCTGTTCAGTAGGCACCCACATAAATACCATATATATAGTCACAAGCATTAAGGTACAACTAGCGACAAATAATATCGTTTTCATTTACTAAACTTAACCCTTTGTGGGAATAAAGGTTTCAGTGGATGGGTTGAGACTAATGCTAGTGAATTATATCACTAACTATTTAGAATAAATTAGAGAACTAGCTAGTAACAGCCCCTACTGAGGCCGAAGACACTAATTTGGCATATTTGGCCAAAACACCTCTCTCGTAATTGGGTTTTCTCGGGCTCCACTTTGCCCTTCTATCTTCTAATTCTTTAGCAGTCAATTTAACGCTCAGGTCCCGTGCTTCTATATCCAAGTTAATTATGTCCCCATCCTCTATCAATCCAATTGGCCCCCCTACCGCCGCCTCCGGAGCGACATGGCCTATTGCACCACCTCTAGTTGCCCCTGAGAATCTACCATCGGTAATAAGAACTGTCGTTTCCCCCAACCCGGCACCCATGATCGCACCCGTCACAGCCAACATCTCCTGCATTCCGGGTCCGCCTTTAGGTCCCTCATATCTTATGACAACCACATCCCCATCTTTGATCGCTCCCCTGGTGACAGCCTCAAAAGCACTACGTTCTCCATCAAATACTCTTGCTGGTCCTTCATGTTTTGCAATTTTAGTTCCAGCAACTTTTATAACAGCTCCTTCAGGAGCTAAATTGCCTTTGAGGATAGCTAGTCCCCCAGTTGAACTTTTTGCGTTGGGAACTGAAAAAATCACCCTCTCGTCCGGCTTTGTATCAACATCAGAAAGGTTTTCTTCTAGGGTTTTACCATTAATTGCCTTGGCATCACCATGTAGCATTCCTGCATCTAGTAATTCCTTTAGTACTACTTGAACCCCTCCAGATCTATCTACATCAGACATTACATAATTTCCCCCAGGCCGTAGATCGGTTAGGTATGGTGTCTCCCTTGAAAGAATATCGAAATCATCTATTGTTAATTCGACCTCTGCCTCCCTAGCAATAGCCAAAAGATGCAGAACCGCATTGGTAGACCCTCCCATCGCCAGCACCAACCTTATCGCATTCTCAAAAGCCTTTCGGGTCATGATATCCCTAGGTTTAATTCCATTTTCAAGCATGTTATATAAGTGTTTGCCTGCCTCGTGGGCCACATCCAAATTTCGGGGGTCCACCGCAGGAATAGATGCGGCACCTGGTATTGACATGCCCATCGCCTCAATAGCTGAGGCCATAGTGTTCGCCGTGAACATGCCGGAACAGGCTCCTTCTCCAGGACAAGCCACTCGCTCCATGGCTATCAGTTCTTCTAACGAAATTTGTTGGGTCGAGAATGCTCCAACCGCCTCATACATATCTTGGACATTTATGTCTTTACCTGCATAGTTACCTGGAAGAATGGCGCCTCCATAAACAAAAACAGACGGTATGTTTAGGCGCGCCATAGACATCATGGCCCCTGGCATATTTTTGTCGCATGCCGCCACAACAGCCAAACCGTCCATACTTTCTGTAAAACACACAGTTTCAATAGAATCTGCAATCACTTCGCGGCTTACCAAAGATCCTTTCATACCTTCAGTACCCATCGATATTCCNTCACTAATCGTGATGGTNCCGAACATAAAAGGCACACCCTGAGCATCCCGTATCCCTTCTTTCACTTTATCTGCGATCCTTGTCAAATGCACATTGCATGGGGTGACATCGCTGGCCAAATTAGCAACGGCAATGAATGGTTTTTCCATATCCTCGTCGTCTAGGCCAACGGCCCTTAGCATAGATCTCGCCGGAGCTCGGTCTGGGCCCAAACTAACTACTGCTGATTTATGTTTCAACAATTTTAGATTTTTGGTATTGGTAGCCATTTTTTACTTCCTTACATTTGGGTCCACAAGCTGATTGGACCAATTTTACGGNCCNAAATTATCATACTTAGGAGATATTTANNGNTGNCATTGTATATTACAAGNCCCTGCTGNCNCANTGTTAACANTGAGCCAGCAGGGNCTTGTATCAAAGAGGTGTTTTCAGNTACCGGTTGGTCCGTATTTGGCTATTAATGCAATCACCCNNGGGTCTATNGANTCNGGTATTTGCCTTCCTGAATCGTGGTAGGCAATTGCTAAGTGAGCATCTCTATGCAACTGTTCACTCTCTGGCATTCCTTTATAGCCGGTATTGAGTTCACCAAAAAGGCCGTCTATATGTTCCTTTTCAAATGTACTCCGACTAGTCATACCAATGTCACCTGTATCTCAAAATCTTTATAATCCGGCGTCGAAAATAGAGTCTTCAGACAAGATGTCTCCCAATTTCTCCACGAATTCCTGTTTCTCGTCCTCGGTGACCTTGCCTTTCTCCTCAATCTTCTGTTTGAACTGTGTGAATAGCCATTCATCTTTTGTGCCGTGAGGTATTTCAAAAAATTCTCTGTCAAACGAAGGAAGTTTGCCAGGGCCATAGTAACCCTTGTCCCGAATTTCATAGCCTTCCAAGTTATCCGTTCCTTTTCCTAGAACTTCTCCTGTCTCGACAAAATGCTCCATCACAGGGGCCATNCCATAGCGCTGTACNGGACAAACTAACATGCAAACTCCGCAACCTTCGTAGGTAGCCATTACAGGTCGACATCGGTCGTACATTAATTTATGCTTCTCAACACCCCTCCAAAACACCTTCTCTTTAACCAAAGCTCTTCCCGGGCATCGATTAACACAAATTTGGCACATTTCGCAGAACTTATGCATACCGTAATCGACCGGTTCGTCGTAAGTTACTATTGCATCTGTACTGACAATAAGAAGTCTAGATCTGCTGCCAAAGTGTGGTGAAAGCAGCTGTCCATTAGCACCAAGTTGCCCCAGACCAGCCTCGACAAACATGGGTATGTAGGCAGCACTATTGTCGTTTGGACTATGTATCTGAGCTCTATAGCCTAAATCCCTGATAAAGTCAGCAAGATCCAAAGCTAAGGCACCCTCTTCCTCATATGTCCCAAAGTGAGCAAATTCAGCTTCCATACTTGGTATGGTTTGAGTCTGCCAATAATCCTGTTCAAGTGCCAAACATATCGCATGCTCATACTTGACCCAGGCTTTCTTACTTTTGTAAGCATATTTTCTATCGTACTTTGTAAATCCTACCTCACCAAACCCGAGTTCTCTTGCTTTCTCTCTGATGTCTTTCGTGACATCTTTGCCAGGCGCAGCATCTCCAGTTGGCTGTTTATTGCCTGATATATATGCCGCCTCGACAAGGGGTTTATTCACCTCATCATGATGTTTACGATATTCATACATTTCACCGGTGTAAACCGTCCATGTCCACTCCCGATCCGCAGCCTTTTCAACGTTCTGGCTTACGATTGGATAATTTCGAGAGTACCACGCTACGTCATTATCCTTCTTGACTATGCCTGGTACAGTAGCCAGCTCCTCTGCCACCGGAATCTCCACGGGATCGTGGTCTTGAGTTCTACCTGGCCTCTTAACCGTATGGTGAATCTCCTTTAAGGTCATTTCTAATTCCCTCCAAAGATGTATTTCCAATCTTGACCGTTCATACATGACCATCATGAATAATGCATGATCATAATGAATTCTATTTATAAAAGTGAAGTCTATAAATGTTACGTCTACAAGTCAATAAAATATCGTGCATTTATCGTCCATTAATATCTTTTATTCACAAACTTCTCGCGCTCATCTCTTCTGATCCTACTTAGAAGCCTTTCAGATGTGCGATTTAGCCCACATCGTGGGTAGACATAATCTTCGAATTTTTTTGAAACCATGCCTGATACAGCAGAAAGGTAAGTCCACCAAAAATTAACACGCTTAAATAAGTTATTGACCTGTCTAACAGGGTAATAGAGGCAGCATCGGAACTGGAGACAGCTATTATAAAAATTCCTGTTAATCCAGGTTCCACGATACCTATTCCACCTGGTGTCGGGAAAGTTGATAACACGGCATTACTCATGGTCGCCAGAATAATAAGGTAGATGGACATATCAACATTTAGAGAGGTAGTGACAAAGAACAATCTTGTTATCTCCATAAACCATGCTGCCAGTCCCAAAAGGGTAACCATAAAAATGTTTTTGAAGCTATTTAAAACTCCGATTTTGAATTGCGAATAATGTGACCTTACTGAAATGGGTAGCCTAGAAGCCAGTCTCTTGCCTGCAATCGCAAGAAGTAAAATAAAAGCAGTGAGGATCGCCGTTATTATGAAGGCGAAAATTACAAGAAAATCTAAAGCTTGGTTTTTTACACCAGACGATAGCATCATTACGGACGCCAAAATCATTGCCAATACNATANTCATATCCAGAAATCTTTCAGCCACTAAAGTACCAATTCCCCAAGAAAATCCCAATTTCGAGATCACACCCAGGCAATAGGCTCTGTAAACATCCCCCAATCTTAACCAGGCAACCGAATTAACAAACCATCCAGATAAAACAAGAACACTGTACTGAAAGCTAGAGGTATGGCGCAGTGTTGAATCACAATCAGAAGATCTATCTAGCACAGAGGCGTTGAAAGAAATGGTCTTCCATCTGAGCCCCCTGAATAAAAAGCTCAGATAGTATGCAGTAAAAGCAATAAAATATTTAGCGATGTCCAGTGTTTTAAAGGTGTCCAAAGTAGAATTCCAGTCAACTTTGAAAATCTTGAAGGAAAAATAAATCAGAAAAAGAGCTCCCAAAAGTGTGAATCCAGTACGAAAAGAAATNACAGTACCTAAAATCTGATTTTGACTACCCTCGATAAAATCATTTTCGACGTCATTCTTTTTTGATGGTTTTCTGAAAAGNAGCGAAGNAAATTCTATNGGGAATTTCAAAGCGGCCTCTTTTTAGGAATTCCCGCCTTTCNAGGGTAAATCTCAGGTGTTTCTGCTATCTTTCGTATAACTACCAGTCTCCCTGGTAAAAACGGCAACTTATCCTCAACATTGACGACTCTGTCTATTTGCCCACCTAATAAATTCAAAGCATTCTCTGATCGATCAATTTCAGACTGAACCCGTGAGCTTTTCATAGCAATGAAAGTACCTCCAATGCTACAAAATGGCAAGGCAAACTCAAGTAAAACAGGAAGGGTCGCAACAGCTCTCGATACAACCATGGAATACTTTTCCCTATGTTTTCTTTTTTTTGCTATATCCTCTGCTCTCCCGACGACTGTCTCGACGTTAGGCAAGTTCATTTCCTTTACAGCAAAATCAATGAATTCAACTTTTTTCTTAACAGAGTCCAACATGACCAAGTCATTTCCAGGAAACATCACCTTCAATGGGATCCCGGGGATACCAAACCCTGAACCTATATCCAGTATCTTTTCTCTTTCATCAAATAAGGACGGGACTGCCATCACAACACTAAGCGAATCTAAATAATGTCTGACAATGACCTCAGGCCAGTTCAGAATTTTAGTCAGATTAACCTTGGTATTAGCATCTACCAGTAAATCGTGGAAAAGCATTAATTTGGATATCGAAGTGCTCTGAGGGGTTATCCCTAGTGAAGAAAGGCCTGAAAGGAGTTTTTTTACATTCTTAATCTCAGGCGATTTGGAACTATCTTTTTTGGAAACAGAAAACAACTATTCCACTTTCTCCTTAGTTATTTATTAGGCAAACATCGGCTCCTTTCAATCGAAGTTCACTAAAAGCAAGAATGTCTATAGATAATGTTTAAAGGTATTGTACGATGTGCCTAAACTAGCATATCCAGTATTTTTGTAGCGATTTCTGTTGGAATCTTCACCTCTGAAGTGCTACTATGCAGAACATGTTTGTGGTAGTGTTACTACTACGCGTAACTAAATAACTAAGACTGATTCAGTCAAATCAACTGATTCGGTCAAATCGTTGGTCAAGGAGGCAGCGTGTAAGCTATGTTCAGGACCAAGACATTAATAATTATGACCGCATTGATGGTGTCGTTTTTAATACCGACAGTANTCTTTGCAGAATCCGATACTGTTACTTTCGGTACAGCCGTAGTAACGAATGACCAGGCCGTCAACGACTCCTTAGTCGTTTCAATGTCGGGGGTTACCCCCCCTGCCGNAGGTAGTGCATATAATGCAGTGCTTGTATCATCCGATGGCTCTAAATCTTTAGATCTAGGAGCTCTATCTGTAATCCAGCCAGTTATTCAAGGTGTCATCCAAGCAACTGGAAATATAAATTTCGTTTACGACAGTACTTCGGAAGGATATGACGGTGAAGACCTCTTTGCGACCTATAGCCGAATTAAATTGACGAACGGGTCGGGTGGATCTACAGCCTACAGTGATAATGTGCCCGTGAATGCTGCCGTTTATATCAATTCATTAATGGCTGACATTAATAGCATAGACGCGCATTTAGCAACAGCAATAGCTAGCGCTTTCTCCGCTCAATCGTCATCAGACATTGATGAGATAAAAACTCAGATAGGCACTGCCGTTGCGGATGCTTCTGCAATCAGCGCCCTCGCCGACGGCTTAGGAGCTAACGCCACCGCCGCCGCCGCTGAAGATGTTGAGGATAGTAATCTATCTGAAGGGGCTGCTGGAGTAATAGCATCTGCAGCTAACATTTCATCGTGGGTTAATGCTGCGAAAACTACTGCAGACAACGACATTGCTTCCCAAACCAGTGCATCCGTAGCAAATATCTTTGCTGCAAAAATATTCAACGAACTTTCGGCAGCTAGAAATGGCTGGGACGGAAATACCGATGGAACTATTTCTTCCTCTACTGGAGAGGGAGGGATGGCGCAGGCTAGAGCCAGCGCCCAGCAAATGGCCACTCTAACGTTAGAGGCTAAGGATCTTCCGGGAAGTGAAACATCGACCGTGCCGGGAGATAAACCTGCCAGCAGCGGCGGTAGTGTACTAGGGCTTGGACTCCCAAGCGTTGGGGAAAGCATAATTAGAGATCTTATATTATTGTCGTTCATGCTTGGCATCGCGATGGTAGGAGTTGGCTCTGTTATCCTTTCAAGGAACAGAACATAATTCAGATATAAATTCCCTTGGATACAAAAACCCCGCTCGCTCGAACGGGGTTTTTTTTTGCCTGCTGTAGTGAGTAATAATGGTAAAAACAATCTCTCTATTACTCTAGTAGCAATTTGTCTAGTCAGCATTATAAATCTATCTTGTGCATCAGATAACCCAGTTTCGTCCGAAAGCCAGCTCAGGACCGCAAAGCAAGTACTAGACCAAAGCGGAACAATAATGAAGTCTGTGTCATCCTTTGAATTTCAATTGTCGCACAAGAATATTAGTGGCACCCGAATTGGTGATTTGGTCTTCTCTAAAGCAACCGGATTAATATCTGATAGAAATTCAATGTCCATTGAAGCCAAATTCTTATTTGGCAATTTGACCCTTTCTGGGGGTTTCTCAACAATCAACGATACTACTTTTTTCTTAAACCCGCTTACTCAAAAATGGGAAGTGACCGAAGATTCCGTATCCCCTTTTTCTTTTTTTGATCCGGAGAAGGGAATTGAAAAAATACTATCCAGTACCACTTCCCCGAAATTCAGATCTAATAGCGAGAAATTTTGGAATATAGAAGGATCTATGCCAGCTTCATCACTTTCTAATTTGGTCGGAGAAACAAGTGACAATAACGTTAAAATAATTGTGTGGATAGACAAAGACTCTCTCTACCTAACTAGAGCTATTATTTCTGGTCAATTGAATGGATACGATGATTCAGCCACTATGAACGAAATCCAAAGAATAATTAACATATCCAGATTTAATGAAGAAATAGTTATTGAGAACCCTTTAAACTAGTATTTACAGCTAATTACATGACGAAACTTTCCAATAAAAATGTAGCTCTAATACCTATTTTTGCAGGTATATTTTTTGCTGCAGACGATCAGACTGTAGTCGTAACAATACTTCCCCAGATAATGTCGGATTTAATGGTGGATGTGGCCGAACTGGATAAGGCCATGTGGACAGTTACAGGTTATCTATTAGGATACGTATCTGTAATGCCTATTATGGGTAGGATTTCCGACATATATGGACGGAAATTGATCTATATAGCTTCTATGTCAGTTTTTATGCTGGGATCAGTTGGTACAGGATTGACTAATTCCATGGGGTTTTTAGAATCTTATTCCTACCATGACAGTGCTTTAATCAGAAGCTGTGCAGCCAGCATTTTAGAAGCCACAACCTCCATAAACTGGGTTATTGGCACTCGAATAATCCAAGCTGTCGGGGCTGGCGCCTTAATCCCAATTACGATAGCAATCATTAGTGATTTCTATTCTGGTAAGGAAAGAGCTATCCCTTTGGGATTGACCGGGGCATCTGCAGAAGCTGGCGCAGTCACAGGTCCTTTATGGGGAGGAATAATCACTCAGTTTTTTTCTTGGCAGTGGGTGTTTTGGTTAAACATACCAATCGGATTACTCGTAATAGCGGGTATTTTATTTCTGGTCCCTAACTCTAAGGGTCCCACGCATAAAATAGATTACCTTGGCTCAGGCATAATAGTGGCCGCAATCTGTTTTATCACTTTGGGATGCTCACAATCTGGAAGTAATACATCATTTTTAGTAATTTTTATATCTGTTGGGGTATCTTTGTTAATCGGTTACTACCTGCTATCAAAGCAGAATGATAATTCAGTCATACCAATTGAACTATTTAAAAACATCCAATTCCTAGCTGCAAACACTTTACATTTATTCTATGGAGCAGCCCTTATCATCAGTATGGTAACAATACCACTGATGGTAAATACCATCCTATATGGCACCTCTCTTGAAGGGGGGTTAATTCTTATGAGAATGACAATCGCTATCCCTTTAGGGGCAGTAATCGGGGGATGGCTTAGCAAACATTATGATCTTAGGATACCAGCGGTTTCCGGGCTTCTATTTTGTTTTGTAGCTCTATTATTTATGAGCCGCTGGAACGAATTAATAGAGGACCCACTGATGTCATACCATTTATTAATGGCTGGCTTTGGTTTCGGCTTGATGATAGCTCCGATTACAACATCCGCGATCAACAACTCTAGTACAAAAAACCAGGGATCAGCAGCTGGAATAATCAGTTCTTCGCGCTTCCTAGGAATGACCTTTGGAATTGCTGCGCTATCAGCTTGGGGATCTCAAAGATTCCAAGATTTACTACTGAGTATAGATTTAAAAATTACTGGAACTGGAGTTCTTGGTCCTCCCCCTTCTGGATTTGAAAGCCAATTAATCGGAGCAGGGATAAATTTATTCCATGATTTTTTTATGATTGGTTCGGTACTCTGCTTAATAGGAATATTTCCATGTCTTTTATTGGTGAAACCCAGAAAGGCAAAAGATCCTATGGGATAGCACAGGTAATCATTCTAATTGGTAAACCGACCCCCATCCACGTTAATAGACTGACCTGTAATATTTTCGGAGAGATCAGATGCTAAAAAGGCCACTATATTTCCGATATCTTCCGGTGTCTGCTCTCTTTGAAGCGGAATCCAAGCTTTAACAAATTGATCAAAAAGATTTTTACCTTTAAGACCTCCGGTCTCAAGGCTACCTCCAAATTGAGATCTTTTTCTTGCGATAGATTCCCATATTGGAGTCCATATAAGCCCCGGACATACGGCATTTACATTCACATTATATGCAGCCATTTGTAGAGCATGCGATTGTGTCCAACTCACAACTGCCGCCTTTGAAGTACTATAATGTGGTGAATCTGGACTTCCCTGCCGGGCAGCTATTGAAGCAATGTTAATAATTTTGCCGTGTTTCTGGTTCTGAAACTCTTTGCTAACCCTTTCGGAAACCCTTACAACTCCNCTTACATTAACCTCATATACTTCGGNCCAGTCTTGACTATTCGGAATTTCTCTATTCGACCAACCTTCAGATCCAATTATTCCGGCATTGTTAACCAATATATCGATTTTTTTTCTATCCTTGATGTGTTCTGAAATAATTTCATCAATTGAATTTTCCTTAGTAACATCCATTTGCCTTGCTCTAAATTTATCGCCGTAACCACAATGTTTTAGTGTATCCTCTGCGCCTTTTTCAGATATATCCGTCACTAACACATTTGCCCCTGCCAAGGCCAAAACCGAGCATATACCCCTACCTATACCGCTCCCTCCACCCGTGACTATAGCTTCTTTTCCGGACAAATTGATCATATTTAATCCGGCCTCAAAATCTTCTTCCATTCCGAGGTCACAAATCTTTTGCCCTGATACATTACGATAGGTCTTTTGATTAACCTAGGTTCTGCAATCATTAGATCCCACATTTGAGAGGCGGTCATATTTGATTTNTCCAAACCTAATTTTTTAAAAGAGGGGCTTCTCCAAGAAAATAGCTCAGATGGATCATCTCCTAATAGGCCATTCTGAAGTTCNTCCAAAGAAAAAGGGTCGTTGAAAAAATCTCGTATTTCACACTCAAATCCAGCCTGCGAAAGCTCCGCCTTCGCTTTTGTACAGCTACTTCAACGATTCCAACCATAAAACAACAAATGCTGCATTCCAACCTCCAACAATCTAAGTCGTTTATTCAACCACCCTAATCACATTACCTATCATTCTAACGACATCTAATTCCCTCAAACTTGATACAGCCCCCGTTACGGAACTTTCATTGGCTTCGTGAGTCATAATNACCAATTCAGCATCTGTAGATTGATCACCCAATCCTTTTTGGATAAAAGAGGAAATACTNATNCCATAATCTCCNAGCACAGCAGCAATTCTAGCGAGTACTCCTGGTTGGTCTTCAGCTTCAAGTCGAAAATAGTATTTGGTTATCAACGTATCTATTGATCTAATATCTATGCCATCCGATAACCGGACCGGATCTAGTAAATCAGTACCGTCAGAAATGGTTCGGGCGATGTTGACGATATCTGCCACTACGGCACTAGTAGTTGGCATAGAGCCTGCGCCTGGGCCATGAAACAATAATTTACCCAACAAATCTGTCTCTACTTCCACAGCATTCAGAACATCATCCACCTTAGCTAACATTTGATCCTCTGGTATCAAAGCGGGATGAACTCTTCCTAGTACGCTAGAATCGGTTCGAGTAGCTATAGCTAACAGCTTTATCGAATATCCTAATTCCTTNGCGTATAAAAAATCTTTATCAGTAAGGTTGGTTATCCCTTCCGTAAATATATCAGTGTCTTTCACGCTAGCCCTAAACGCTAAGGTAGACAATATCGATAACTTATATGCCGCATCTACTCCCTCTACATCATTAGTTGGATCTGATTCGGCATAGCCCAATTTTTGGGCCTCCTGCAGCATTTGCTGATAATCAGCTTGTTCGTTCGCCATTCGAGTTAGAATATAATTGGTCGTTCCATTGATGATTGCTTTAATAGATTTGATGTCATTAGCCACCAAATCACGCATCAAGGGAGAAATTATTGGTATCCCCCCACCCACACTTGCTTCGAAAAGTACTCTAACGTTATTCTCTCTGGCCAAAGAGAATATATGAGAACCGTGTTTTGATATCACTTCTTTATTCGCAGTAACTACATGCTTCCCATTTTTTACCGCTGCCAGAATCAATTCCAATGCTGGATGCTCACCGCCCATCAATTCCACGACAATATTTACTGACTCATCATTTATTAACTCTTCAGGATTATCTCCTAAGATATTACCGGGAACCATGAATTCTCTCTGCTTTGAAGTATCACGAACCGCTACCTTCATTAGCTTTAGTGGCAACCCTACGTGGCTATGCAATACGGTAGAATTTTCGGTTATCGCCCTTGCTACCCCTGATCCAACTACTCCCATTCCAATAAGTCCAACCCCTATACAGCTTCTCATAAAGCGCCTTTACCTAGAATTCAATATTGATTGAAGTGGATCCGGTGTCGGAGTTGGGGCACGAGATGATAACCGGAGTTGTTGGAANACCCAATCGTAAATAAACGAATTGAAAATNGCATAGACATCATGGTTGCTTCTTTCATCATTAATCCAATCTTGTAGAGCCTTTGATTTTAGTTCGTCACGAACTTCAGATGACAGTTCTTTTGCCGGTTGACGTTCGGAGATCATAAAAAACAAAGTCTGGGTGTGGTTGTCTTTGTCTTTAACAGGCTCACTTAATTCTCCAGGTTCTAGTAGGAAAAAGTCCCGCTCGTAATCTGAAATAACTCCTTTAGCAATCCACCCCATGTCGCCTCCCAACCTGACTTTTTCTGGTATATCTAATGAAAATTCTCGTGCTATTTCAATATATGCCAACTGAAATTGTTTTGGATCTGTGATATCCCTAACTGCATCCTCATATTTGAGTTGCATTATGTCCATTTCACCAGTTTGTGGCATCACAATCCGAAAAAGGTGAACTTGCTCCGCTACAAATGGAACCGACTCCCNAACCTGCTGTCTAAATTTTTCTCTAAGGATCNCCTTTTGCACTAGCGACCTATGTGTTGACTCATCTATCTGAATAGTATTCAAATAGTTCAAATGTCGCTCAGCCGTTTCCCGGGCAATCTGCTCCTCTGATTTACCTAAGGCCATTTGCTCCTCCGGCCGCATGATTAGAGCGATTTGGTCATCGATCTCCTCGTCAGAAACAAAAATTCCCTGAGATGGGCCCATTTGCATCAAAANCTCATTTTCTACCATCAATTGGAGAGATTCAAATATTCCTGAGCTCGCGTCAAATGTGCCTCCCATAAATTCAGAACTTTTTTGTCTTATTCTCACCAACTCGACCAGATCTCCTCTTGTATACTCGACACCATCCACTTTCACCACTAACTCTCTATGTGGCATTACAAACACAACAATGTATCCGGCTATGAATATTGAGATCACTAACAAAAAAGATATTCCTAAGAGGCCTATAGTTAGTTTTTGACGCCGCCTTAGAACAGGTTGCTGCATAGCAACTCTTCTTTTATCTACACGTAGCGGACGACCAGAACTCACTTGATTTAAGACTTTCCTGGAATGATTAATTATTCACACGAGGGGGAGAACATACAGGTTGTGGCTATGACCTAGGCCTGTAATGAACGGGCAAAGCACCCTTCTGGGCAGGGGAGAATGGAAGTAAAGCCAAGTGGCGAGCTTTCTTCACAGCTTTTGCCAAAGATCTTTGACAACTCGCGCACATGCCACTTTTTCGACGAGCCTCTATCATGTATCTTTCAGAAAGAAATTTCTTAATATAATCAACATCCTTATAGTCCAATTCCTTTTTATCCACGCACGGTTGGCAAACCTTCCGACGTGAATAAAAGCGTGGGCGACCTCCAGGCCTTCTTTGCGGGGTGGTTTCTCTTTCTGTTGTCATCAATAGACTCCGATTTAGTTACTATACTTACGAAAAGTTATGAATTCCTGTCGATCACCAAGGCAAATCATCTTCGATTTCACCTTCACCTTCAATGGAAGGGCTTGTAGTGGAAGATCCTGTAGAATCAGAAATGGATCCCCCCCCTTCTGAAAACCCTCCTGGTGAGCTCGGTGAGCTCGCATTCGCGCCTCTGCTATCGATGAATCGAACCTCAGAAGCATTCACGTCAAGAGATACCCTNGTTTCTCCATCATTTCCTACATATGTTCGGCTACTAAGGCGGCCCTCTACATACACTTTACTCCCTCGTTGCAGATATTGATTGCATGTTTCTGCCAACCTGTTCCAAGCACTAATCCGAAACCATTCAGTTTCCTCTCTATTCTCCCCATCAGAGGCTTTGTATCGGCGATTTGTTGCGACAGTGAATGAGGTTACTGGGTTTCCGTTAGGCGTGTACCTCATTTCAGGATCAGATCCTAAATTCCCAATTATGAGTATCTTATTCATAGTCATATCAAACCCCCTCTCTAACGAGAATTACACTTTTGATATCAAATGTACCAATACATCTTGATTTGCGTTCAAAGTCCTTGCCAACTCTTTGACGTCAGATGAATCCATTGAAATATCAGCTTTGTAATAGCTTCCTTCCTGGAAGTTGTTTACCAAGTACGAAAGCCTTTTCACGCCCCATTCTTCCCTACCTGTAACCTCTCCACCCGACGAGGTGATAACATCCGCGATACCGTCCACAATTACTGTAGCCTCAGCCTCGGTTGAAACCGGGGACAAGGCCATAATTAACTCATATTTTCGTTTTCTCTCAGCCAAAGCCAGAACACTCCAATGATTATTTTTTAGCCAACCGTCATTATAGCACGCTGAAAGCATACTCAACAATTTCAATTCCAGCATAAAATCCCGTCTATTTCACACCCGGAGAATGCAAAAGTCTAAGGCTAAATGATAAGATTCCTTAAAATTAAAAGTTCTTGGAGATATTAATGGCCTTCAAAGAAAATCCTAGTGTTTATCTGGTCACTAAACCCGCTATTAATTGGCCTCAAATCGCTAATTTTTTTGAAGAAGAAAATGTACCCCCCATTCCTGACTCGGTGAGGGCCGGTGACGACGAATCAGCCGCTGTTATAGAGATATCAGCAAGAATGTGTTACATGAGCTACGGCAGGGGTCGCAGAGACATCACTGATTTTATAAACAACCTATTGAGCTCAAAAGATGGGAGTGTTTTTGAACACGTAAATTACGGGTTCATCGTGACCGGCGTTTCTAGAAGCCTTACTCACGAACTGGTTCGGCATCGAGCAGGATTTGCTTATAGTCAAAGATCTCAGAGATATGTGGATGAAACAGAGGGAACATTTGTTATTCCACCAGCCTTGTCTTCAGAAAGAGATTTCACAAAGGAAGCGAGAAAAGTATTAGATGACGCATTGGTACATGCAGCTGAAAGTTATACTGAACTAGTGACTGCCCTAGAAAAATCATTGCCGAAATCAATGTTTGACAGTAATACCGATAGAAGAAAAGCTATAAGGCAAGCAGCCAGATCGGTTTTACCAAATGCAACTGAAACGAAAATTTTCATTACCGCAAATGTGAGGGCATTAAGGCATTTCATTGAATTAAGGGGTGCCAATTTTGCTGATTGGGAAATAAGATTTCTCGCAATTGAAATACTTAAATTACTTCAGGTTGAAGCTCCATTATTATTTGGTGATTTTCTAATTGAGGACCTTCAGGACGGCACCCAGATAACATATCCAGAATACTCCAAAGTTTAATTGGTCCAGTATTTTAATTAGGGGTCTTGATCCTGGTTATGTTCCATATAGACAAAATAGACCAGGAGTTAAAAGTATGAAATGGCTAAGATGCCAAACAAAAGATGAACCCTTCTATGGTCTCTTGAACGATAATATCGTATCCAAAGTTCATGGGTCACCATTTGATGGGTATGAGCCAACCACTCAAAAATTCTCGATTGAAGAAGTTAAAATATTACCCCCAGTTATACCGAAAACTTTCTACGCTGCGGGCATAAATTACAAAAAACACGTCTTAGAGGCGGCATCTCTACTAAACAGNGAACCCAATTTACCTGAAAAGGCTGATATTGGATATAGAGCCAATAATGCAATCATAGGCCANGGAGATCCCATAGTCATACCCAGGGACGCAACAGATAAAATTCATTACGAAGCTGAGCTGGTAGTGGTTATAGGAAAAGTCGCCAAAAATGTTTCAATGGAAGATTCTCTAAAGTATGTTTTGGGGTATACCGTGGGTAATGACGTCAGCGAGAGAACATGGCAGGCCTCTGATAGAACGTTATGGCGTGCGAAAAATACTGACACGTTTAAGCCTATGGGACCTTGGATTGAAACAGAAGCNANCCTCAATGAAATGGTNACAACNGTGAGGCTTAATGGTCAGGAAACTATNTCGTTTGAAACTAACGACATGATTTTTGGAGTAGAAAAATACATATCGGAAATTACCAGGTACCTAACTTTACACCCTGGAGACGTGATCTGGATGGGCACCGATGGNACGTCCAAGGATATGAAAAATGGCGATACNTGTGAAATNGAAATTTCAGGTGTAGGCACCCTTAGTAACCCNGTCATCAAGGATAGTTAGACCTCAGTCAAAAAATACGACTTATGGAGAAGGTATTATGAGCAAGATAGAATCAGTTTTGGGTCCGATGGAGACTTCTGACTTAGGTTTCACTTTGTCGCACGAACATATCGTTGTCAGTTCTGCTGGGATACCTCAAATATATCCGGAATTCATACAACGAGAAGATTCAATAACTGAGGCAATAAAGGTTCTTTCCGAAGCAAAGAATGAAGGCTTAGACTCGATAATTGATGTGACCACCCTCGACCTCGGCAGGGATATAGATATGCTGGCGAAAGTGTCAAAGGAATCGGGGGTGAACATAATATGTGCTACTGGAACATGGAGGGACATACCTAGAGTATTTTGGAATGCTTCGGTAGACAGTGTTGCAACCCTATACAAAAGAGAAATAACAACAGGAATTGAAGGTACCGATATAAAAGCTGGGATAATTAAAGTTGCTAATGATGTTGGAGGAGTTACCAGGGAGGGGGAAGTCATACTCAGGGCAGCAGCACGGGCCCAAAAAGAAACCGGGGTTCCAATATCCACCCACACCTGGGCCCCTGATCGTGTCGGCGAGCAACAGGTCAGAGTTTTTGAAGATGAAAAAGTTGACTTAAATAGAGTTTACATCGGGCACAGTAACGACACCATGGACATACATTATCTAGAAAGCCTACTNGATAAAGGTGTTTGGATAGGACTGGACAGGTATCCAGGAGGCAGAACTATGGAAACTCCGAATTGGGAGCAGAGAACCGATACTGCCATGAAACTAATAGCAGACGGATATGGAAAAAGAATCATGCTAGGGCACGACTGGTCAGTCAGACTCAGCATAGATTCAAAAGAAGGACAAACGAGTCGGTCAAAGTATAATCCAGACGGATATTTATTCATAACTCGGCAAGTTCTACCTCGACTTAAAGACTTGGGCGCATCAGAAGAAGATATACAAAACATTATGGTTGATAACCCAAGAAGATTTTTTGAGGGGGAAAACTAAAAGCGCCCGCAGTAGTAAACCTACTCCGAGCGCTTTACATGTGGAGGCGTTCCAGAGAACACCTACCTGGTCGACCTCCTACTACTACTATCCAACGCTACTTACCTCCTTTTAGAAGACCCTCTGTAAACTTTCATCCACCCATGCGTTTCTGTCTTCCATGATCATTATATACACGGGCATAATGAAATTGGAAACCAATTATTAACTAAATTCAAAGTAAAATAGGAAAATCATGATCAAATTTTCAGGAGCAATCATATGGACATATGACTTAGAGCGCCTAAGACATTTTTATGAGAATATCCTAGGTCTTAAGCCCCACTCCGTGAAAGACCATTTCATTGCCTACAAATGGGGGAATCTCAAGTTTAGCATCGGATCGCATTCAGAGATAACAGGTAATTCCATAGAATCTCTAAGAATAATGTTGAATTTTGATGTCAAAGATATCGAAAATTTTGCCAATAGCCTCAAACATAACGGTGTAAAGTTTCTTAGGGAACCAGAAAAAGAGCATTGGGGCGGGTGGGTCTGCACATTTCAAGACCCAGATGGAAATACCATTCAACTTCTTCAACAACCGGATCACTAATCATCCTCAAATCCTCGCTTCCGAAGATTGACAGCATCTCGAAGATATATATTCACAATATCAGTAGGGTTTTTGTCAGTATTAACATGCACCATAACACGGATACATTTCGGCAATGCCCCAGGAACTTTCATTTCATGAGAACACATTAGAGCAACATTTACCCAACCAATTTTCCTAGCAGCCACTGGGGGAAATTCAGCATTCAAATCTTGAGTCGTTGTAAAAAAAGCGCTAATAATGTCATCAACTTACAAAGAGTTTTCTTTTATTATTAAATCCAACATTTCGGCAGTAGCAGCAAGAATTTCCTCTGAACTATTACTTGGGGATGTTGTCGCACCTCTTATGGCCTGTACTTTAGACATTACAACCTCTCTGTTTTATTTCACCAATATGCTCTCGATGAATTCTCCAGCTGCCGATATCTCACTCCCCTCGCGGGAGCTCGCTATATGATCCAAAAACGCACTACCCACGACCGCACCGTCTGCGAATTTAGATATCTTCTCAATATCTTTTTTCTGAGAAACTCCAAACCCGACCAACACAGGCAAATCTGTATGAACTCTGATTCTCTCAACCAAATTCTCTACACCCATAGATAAACCTTTACGAGCTCCAGTTACCCCTGTAAGGCTGACACAATATATGAACCCGCCCGCATGCTCACAAGAAACTTTTATTCTTTCCTCGGTACTGGTTGGAGCCAATAAGGGAATAAGATGTATTCCATTTCTCCTGCACTGCTCAGATATAACTAGCGACTCTTCCATCGGTAGGTCAGGAATTATCAAACCATCGAGACCGCGGTCTGATGCCTCTTCCATGAAACGTTCCAGCCCATATTGAAAAAACGGGTTGAAGTATCCCATGAATATAATAGGGGAGTCATTGTTTTCTTTCCGAATATTAGTTAAAACATCCATACATACCGAAAGACTAACGCCGTTTTCGAGAGCCTTGAAACCAGTTTTCTGAATAGTTGGCCCGTCAGCTATAGGATCGCTAAAAGGTATTCCTAGTTCCAACATATCAGCCCCAGACCCAAGGGTTTTCAAGGCTATTTCGGCTGACAGTTTTATAGCGGGATACCCAACAGTTAGATAAGGCACTAAAGCTGGTCTATTCTCTGATTTCACAGCGAGGAGTTTTAAGTTAATTCTATTTTCCACTTTGTTACCCACCTGATCGATATAGGATTACGTGCACAACATTCTGCCCAATTCAAGCAGAAGCCGCAACTATCACAACTAACAAATTCAGGGATGCATGTGATAGAAAGGCTGGCCACAAAGACTTAGTTTTTATAAAAAGATATGAGATCAGTACA
>PAON01000008.1:0-19799 GCA_002708495.1 Dehalococcoidia bacterium
TTTGCCGACAACGTTGTCTTGGGCGTCTTTTATACTCTCATTTGGGTTTGGGGGATTGTGCTTCATTGCTTTCTTATTACCTCCTATTTTACGAACTTCAAGAGGAATAGTTACCAGGCGAGGTTATTTAGGCAGACCTGAGTCTGTGACCTTTATTCAAAGGTATTATCTTGATTTGGCCTTTCTGTTCATTTGTTCTGTTCTCTTGTATGAAATTCAAGCAAGAGGACAGCTTTCCTCAGGAGGACTAGAAAAAGGTTCAGGTATAAATGAGGCCTTGTTATTTGTTCCGATTTTGCTGCTCTTTTCTGTGGCTATTTTGTCTTTTAGGATATTTCCTATCCTCGTTAAATTTATGACGGGAGAATCTTCAAGGCTCGTCTTGTTGATGGGTATTCTTTCTGTAATATTTTTGTCATTAAATATTTTTTATGATCTGTTAACTGATTCAGATAAATTGGGGTTGTTATTACCAGTATTTGTTCTGCTGTTACTTTTAATTGGCTTGTTGACCTGTTTTAAAGTACCAAATAAATATGGCAAATTTATTTCTTTTACTTTCATGATAGGGGCATCCTTGATATACGGATTTTATGCTTCAGAAGGAGATGTCATACCCTTGTCCCTTACAAAATGGGGCTTGGTTTTTTCCAGTATCCTGACCGGTGTTTTCTTTTTATTGAGTAGCCTCAAAAAATACTACCCGCCGTGGGTATCTCTTATGTTGTGGAATATGTCCCGCAACCCCTTACAATACACGTGGTTGGTCGTTCTTTTGGTATTGTCATCTGGGGTGGCAGTTTTATCGGCTACACTGGGGTCAACTTTAGATCACAGTTATAGGGATAAAATCGCCTACGATGTAGGGTCGGACGGGAGGATAGTTTTTTCTTCGGTTGAGTCAGCAGGTCTGATTCATTCCATGTCCGACGGTTCTTTAGCTTCCCCTAGTCATTCAATTTTTTTTGACAAGCTTCCAGGTGTGCATAAATTTTCAAAAGCTAAGAGAGGGATTGGAAATATTGGCCAAGGAGTAACCTCTTTCACATTTGATTATTTAGCTTTTGAAACAGGTAAAATTGACTTATGGGGCAGGGAAGATTTTTCGGCGCAGTCGACTGATGCTCTGCTGGCTAATATATCAAATGAAATAAAGGCCCCAGCTATAGAGATACCGATCGGCGCGACAGAATTAGGTATAAATGTTAAGCCTGAATCAAATTATCCACTCGTATCTTTATGGTTGATACTAAGAGATGTGAACCTTAAACATAAAGTCATAACAATGGGTACATCTGACCCCTCTGGTTGGTCGAAGAAAAAAGCCACGATTCCGGACTCCCTCGCCGAACCGATTCAATTGGTTTCCGTACAAATAAGCGAGCCAGGCTTTGGCGCATCAGGTACCCCGGGAAAGATGTTTTTTGACGATTTGTTTGCTGTTCTGAACGGCGAAGAGGTCATATTGGAGGATTTTGAAGATTATTCTGAATGGGTTGTCATTCCTACCACCAATGGGCCGGGTGATTCTATTTCTATTCAAGAGGATGCTGCCGTATCAGGTAGATATGGATTCTCATTCGAATTTGGCAAGGAGATGAACAATGGGGTTAGAGGTTTATTTTGGGGAACCTATGGATCATATTTGCCTGTTCTTGTAAGCCAGACATTTATTGACAATAGCGGGTTTGGATTTGGAGACTATTTATTGCTGGATATCTCGCAAACTTTAGTTATTGCCAAAATAACAGGTGTAGTAGACTTTTTCCCAACCCTAAATCCCGGAACCTCAGGATTTTTGATTGCAGATCTTGATCCTGTTTTGTATTTATCTTCCTTGACTAATCCGCATGCGTTGAGCTCTGTGAATGAGATTTTTCTGGACCTAAATGATCCAATGGATGACACGATGACTGCTATTTCCAACGAAGTTGGGAGAGGAGGAGAAATCTATGCTACCAAAGGTTTATTAGAAAAGTTAGACAGTGATCCCCTTATCTCAGCAGGATGGAAATTGATGTCATCAATTTCCATCACAGTTGCCCTTTATATAGCAGTTCTAGGGTATTTTATTCATATGATTTTTATGTCGGGTCAGATTAAATCTAGAATGGGTACTTTACGATCTTTAGGTATGACTTTATCGCAAAGTTTTAGAATGATTTTTGTTGAACAAGTGCTAATAATTCTCTTGGGAGTAGGTTTAGGAACTTGGACGGGAGTGGGCATGACCCGTCTTATGGTTTCAGCAATTGCTACTACAGACAATGCTGTATCCTTGGTTCCTCCTGCTTTAATCACGATTGATTTCTTCTCATTGTTAATATGTGCAGGCACTTTTTTTGCCCTATTTACGTTTATGGTCATATGGATCAGTTTTTATTTTTTCCGATTGAATCTTGGGACTTTGTCCAGGTTGGAAGATTAAATGATGGAGATAGAGGGGTTTGCGAAAATTATCAGAGTTTGGCCCCTAATAGTAAAACGATTGGTAGTGAATTGGAGAACCTTGTCTACCGTGATTATTGGGGTAGTTTTGGCTTGTTCCATTATGTCAGGCACCGTGGTATTTTTCGATTCACTTAAAGAGATAGCCCTGGCTGATGTTCTTAAATCCCTAGATAAGGAAGAGATAAACATATTAGTGCAGGCTGAGAAAGGCCCAACTAACGTTAAGGAAGCATCAATTTTAAATGAAAGGATCCATTCTTTTTCCGAAGGATTGCTTTCTTCTCATGTTAATGAAATTTTACATGGTGGAAGAACCACAACCTTTTTCTTCAGTTACCAGGGCCAGGAACAAGATGCAGGAAAAGATAATGCACGAACATTTTTTGCATACCTACCAAGCTTACAGTCCCATATAACCATTACTGATGGATTTTCTTCAGGGAATGAACTTGGAGAACTAACATCAGAAGAGACTTCTGTCATTAAAGTATTAGTAAGTGCCCAGGATGCGGCAATTTTTGGACTTCGGGTCGGTGATCGCATTTCAGCGGTCCCTTATTGGGGCGATTCTGTTCCCTATGTGACAGCGGAAATTGCGGGGACCTTTGAAAAAAATAACCAAGATGATTTGTATTGGTCTATTGAACGAAAAGGATTCATGTATTCAGCTAGCGGTTCCTTCAAGACCATACCGTTGTATTTGAATCAGGATGTCTATATGGAACACCTGGCCTCAAAATTCCTTGATTTAGAAACCACCTACGTGTGGATGTTTGATATAGATAGGGAAAGTATAAATTCCTCAAATGCTTCGAATTTGGCGTCTAATATAACCTATTTTGGGAACAGATTAGAATCAGAGTTAAACAGGTTCGTCATTCGCACTGAGCTAGATAAGTCTTTGCAAAGATATGATACACGTATTTTGTTCACAAAACTGCAAATGTATGTTGTTTTGATAATGATCACCTTTGTGGTGCTTTANTATGTGGTGGCACTCTCTTCANTGGTNGTTGAAGAGAGACGNTTTGANGTTTCCAAGCTTAGAAGTAGNGGTGCTAGNTCNTCACANATATTGAGTGTATTTGNNATNGAAGGNGCTACCATNTCATTTTTNGCNANCTTNCTNGGNCCATTNATTGCNGTAGGNGGAATNAGCCTGTTGGGATTTTTACCAGGGTTCNANGAAATTAATGATGGTGCTTTTCTNTCTGCTCGNTTAACTTATCAAGCCTTATTTATGAGTATATTNGGNGGNNTTTTAAGTTTNCTNGCTNTAATGATCCCATCTATNCANGCNTCAAGGTTGACGGTGTCTGACGAAAGAACCAAATCGAATAGGCCAAATNGACTCACGTTTATATCTNGNTACTANATTGATGTCATANTCCTAATAGTTTCNTTNTTTTTATTTAATCAATTGAATGAGCAAGGTTCGATGGCAGCCCAAGGGCTTTTGGGTGATGTGAAGGTCAATCAAATTATGTTAGCTGTCCCTGCCATTATGTTGATTGCCTCTGCTCTCGTTATATTGAGGATATTTCCACTTGTTATGAGTATTGCAAGTCGGATGTTATCTAGATATTTACCGGTTGGAATTACTTTGATCATGTGGCAAATTTCACGTAATCCTTCTAATTATTCAAGGCTGGTTTTACTTTTAATTTTGATGACGGGGCTGGGTATTTTTGTCTCTAGTTTTGGTGGAACNCTCAATAAAAATTTTGAAGACCGTGTTTACTATTCCCATGGCTCTGATGTCAGGCTAAGTTCAGTTTCACTTAATAACAGAGGGATGACTAAACCCCTCACAAAAGAAATAGAATCTATAAGTGGTGTGTCGNCCGTTAACCCNTCAGCTCGATTGATAGGCACTGATGTAACAAAAACATTTGGGTCTGACTCAATAACTGTCCTCGGGATCGACACTAATAAGCTTGAACAAAGTGTGTGGTATAGAAATGATTTCTCAGAATCCTCACTGGCAGAAATCTCCAATACATTACAAGACACAGATACCAAAGGAATTGAATTGCCAGATAGATCCCGATCATTTGGAGTATTGGTTAAANCCGATAAAAGTAGGCCAACTACGGCGTTGTTAGCTAGAATGAAAGACAAGAACGGTAGATATTTTTCATACGATTTAGGTAGGTTGGACAGTGGTGGATGGACACTGAAGCAAGTTGAAATCTTCGGTGATAGAGGAAGGTTTCAACTGTTTCCTACGCGACCGTTGACATTGATGTCGATAGGTATAGTTGAAACTAATCCTCAAAAAAAATTAACTTCCGGTTCAATTTTGATAGATAGTGTGAGGGTAACATTGGCAACCGGTGAAGTGTTTAATTTGGAAGATTTCAGGGATATTAACGATTGGCAAATAATAAATTCATCAATCTCATCCACAAACGATAGGTTAGGAATTTCAGAAATAAGTGCGAAATCAGACTCTTCAGCCATTTTTACCTGGTCTGAAGGCCCTCCAATTACAATGCGGGGCATTTATCCTTCTACGAAATTTAAGCCTATTTCCGCCATTGTTAATTCCGATTTCTTAATTAACACTCAATATTCTTTGGGCGATCAGCTAAAGGTATCAATAGGTGGTCACCGAATTGACGTGGTATTACGTGATAAAGTCAGGTATTTCCCTACCATTAATCCTATCGAGGACGATTTTATGGTAGTTGGGCTGGACCCACTGATACACAGGCTTAATATTGGCTCATTATTTGGAAGTACCGATCCAAACGAATTTTGGATCGATTATGAGGACGGGATTGCAAATGAAACCAAGATGGACCTCAAAGAGGATTTGATTAATGATCCCCCTTTTCCCTACGGCAAATTATGGGATACAGAATCCATGCTTGAGATCAACCGCGTTGATCCATTAGTCAAAGCTGGGTGGCATGCAATATTGGTAATCGCCTTTGGTTCAATTTTGCTTTTAAGCGCGATCGGATTTTTCTCTCATGCCTACATCTCATATAGAAACCGGCGGTTCCAGTTCGCGTTACTTAGAACCCTTGGGTTTTCTACCCGTCAGCTCATAACAACTATTTGGGTGGAACAGGTTTTAATAATCACGTTAGGGATGATTATTGGAACCTGGATGGGAGGGAGGTTATCAGAGGCAGTTATGCCGTTTATGAGTAGTGATGATTATGGCAATCAGGTAATTCCACCGTTTGTGATACAAATAGATTGGGTTAATCTACTGATAACTTATGGGGTGATGATACTAATTTTTGCTGCCGTCATNGGATCCCTGATTTTCTTAGCNNGNAGACTCGTATTAAACAAAATGTTAAGGCTTGGAGATACTTAACTCAAAATGGAATTTTCAAAATNNCTGTGACCTCTTGCAAAGTCAGTTGCTGATGTGATTTTTGAACCTTCGCTTTGTAGTTGCGATACGATTAAGGAATCATCGGAAGTGCCAATATACACTGCGTTATCATGAACTGAGACACATCCGGGCCCCAATTTGTAATTTTCTGAAATCCTTGCTTCTATGATCTTTAAATTTTTCCCATTGAAATGAGTGTACGAGCCGGGCCAGGGGTGATGTGCCTTGNTTTTNCTCCATATTACGTCAGCTCNGTCCTTCCAATCTATCAGACCGTCTTTACGGACTAATTTTTTTGTATACGTCGCGTTTTCATTNTCCTGTTGTCTGGGNTTTATNACTCCTTTGGCCAAATTTGAAATTGTTTCTACAATTAAATCGGCACCTATATAAAACAATTTCTCTGTCAATTCGTTACACAGCTCCCCTTCACCAATCGGTGCCTCTTTTTGGGCTAGTATAGGGCCTGAATCCATTCCGGAATCTAGTTGAATAATTGTAATTCCAGTAACTTTTTCCGCCTCAAGNATAGCTGTTGATACGGGTGAAGCTCCTCGGTATTTTGGCAGTAGAGACGGGTGGAGATTTATGCAACCATATGGAAACATATCCAATATTTCAGAGGGCAGNAGTGTTCCATATGCGGCAACNACAGCGATATCGGCCTTNAAATCAGCTAGTATAGGAATCTGGGANGAGTCAGCTTGGAAATTTCCCGGCTGTAACACCTNGAAATTTTCAGATACAGCNTGCTCCTTTACCGCGCTCATGGTGACTTTTCTTCCCCGACCTGACGTTCTGTCCGGTTGAGTGTAGACAGCTACTATGTCGTGGNCATCGGCTGAAATTGCGTCTAGGACAGGGATGGCGAAATATGGTGTCCCCATAAATACTATTTTCATAAATAAAATTAACTCCTGCGATCGGACTGTTGAATTATAAGACCCTCTATCCCTTTGTGGATATTTTGTGGGACTATTAAAGTAAGACTTTTGCTGATGGTTCTTTTCTAATTTGTCAGGGAATGCCAGTTAATTGAAATTAAATCAAGTTATAGCCAACTTTCTTGCCAATCACCCTTATTTGATTTTAATAATAACCTTGTGTTTGACCTTGNTTTTNGTTTTCCCTTTGTTTTTTTNGGCTCCCAAAGAACAAGCCTCTTCCAANCCTCCAGGCGAAGTTTATGAACTTCAAGAAGAAATTGATGTTAAATTTCCTACTCCATTTCATTTCGCAAGTTTTGTGTTGGAGGCAAAAAAAGGCGATGTTATGTCTCGGGAAGTGCTTTTGGAGTTGAAGTTAAATAGGGACCGTTTAATCGCATTAGATGTTGANGGTGAGTTATCTGTCACAAAAGAAGGTAAACCAAGGGGAACTTTAGAAAAACAATCATACCTTGCTAGCTATTATGATTTTGATCTAGAAACGCAAGTTAATGGAATCATTTCTGTTNTGGATACTGTTGAGGTTTTTCTTGCCACNCAAGGGTTGAATCTGGAATCTGCTAATGAGGAACAGATAAAAACGGCNTTTCATCACATAATGTCTGATCCTCGCGTGGCTAGTGTAAAAGATTTGATCTCGACTCAAGCTTCTTCTACNAAAAAAGTTGTTCTAGGCGAAGAGATTGACTACTGGGTTTCTCCTGCAATGGTTTTACATGTTATAGCGGATAATTCCAAACTCGGCGGAGCCGGTTTGGAGATCAGCATGGGAGGAGGTCCAGATGTTATAAATAAGGAGCATTTGAATCGAAGTGTAGGTTCGGTTATGTCCGGCTCCAACCAAAATTATGAGATATGGGGAATTGCAATAGATGTAAATCTAGAATCACTGGACGAAGGGAAAACAGCCGGCATATTTATAATGTTCACAGCTATTGCCGCAGTTTTAGTAGTTGGGTTTAGCCTTGGTTCTTATTGGGCTACAGCGATCACTGGGGTCGGGATTGCGATATTGATGGTGTGGTTAAAAGGGTTTTCCGCCTTAATAGGCCTAAAAAGCGGTCTGGTTATAGATCTAGTGGTTCCGATCGGAATGATTTCATTAGGTGTTGATTTTGTTGTACATTCGGTTCGCAGATACCGTGAGGAGTTACTTCAAGGTAATAACCCTAAAATTAGTTTCACCTTGGGCTATGCATCAGTTCTCGGGGCCCTCCTTCTGGCTATGGCGAGTGATAGCATCGCTTTTCTCTCAAATTTATCGTCCAATATTGAAGCTGTAATTCACTTTGGATGTGCTGCTGCCATCGCAGTAATATGTTCTTTCTGGATTTTAGGTGTAGCCGCGCCACTTCTAACCATGAAGGTAGATCAACTGATTACTCAAAGTCGGTATGATTTTCAAACTAGAAGATGGTTGGCTTATCGAATTTTAGGTTCAATCCTTGTTGCCTCAGTATCGGGAACCGCAATAATTATGATGGTGGCTGTGAGTAAGCCGATAGGGTTGAGTCTTCTCGGTGGGTGCATTCTTTTACTAATTCTCTTACCTATATTTATTTTATGGAGAAGTGNTTCTAATGTAGTTTTCAAAGACACGGAAAATATGGGAACGATAGCACCACGCCAAGAGAGGTTTGCCCAAATTGTTGCCAAAATAGTCACATACTCAGCTGCAAATTCGTTAAAAGTAATTTTTTTAACCGTCCTTATAACCGCATATGCAGTTTATTCTGGTTTACAGTTGACTCCTTTTTTTGATGTAAAAGATTTTTTTGATTCTGAATCAGATTTCGTGGTGGGGTTGGATAAATTTGATGAATTCATAGCCGGAGGTGAACCTGGGGTTACCTTTGTTAAAGGTGATTTGACAGACCCTACAGTTTATGACGATATAATCATTTATATTGAGAGCCTAAGGGGAATTGATTCCGTCGGGGAAACTCCAAGTGGAGACGTCACTTTTGGTTTGAATGCTCTTAATGTTTTAACCACCATAATGCATAATCCCTTTTCGGTTGCATCAATTGAGGAGGCTACTGGAATAATAATTACCGATTCCAATTTGAACGGTATTCCCGATACGAAACAACAGATAGCGACTATATTTGAATACTCTCGACTCAAAGGCGTGTGGGACGATGGTCAGAAATTGATTTTAAGACCTGATCAGGTACAGGGTGCAGTATATTTCAGAAGGAATGAAGAAGCATTAACCACTATTCAGTTCCAGATGCCAGGTACCAGAGATCAGGCTGTTGTGGCTGCTGCCCTTAAGGAAATTACTCCCGCAGTTTTGAAATTAGAAAACCACCCATCCCTGTCTAAAGTAGGATTGACGGGGTCGCCATTCCAACGAGAGGTTCAATTATCTGAGTCTACCCGCACTTTATACACTTCTCTTCCAATAGCTATAGTGGCTGCCACTATATTACTCTTAATAACCATGCGATCTTTTCGGTACGCGATTGTCACAGTAATCCCCATTGGATTGGTTGTAGCTTGGCTTTATGGTGTTATGTATGTGTTTGGATTTTCTCTGAATTTCGTGACAGCTATGATAGGGGCGATTTCTATAGGAGTCGGAATTGATTATTCTATCCACATGACGATAAGGTTTCGAGAAGAATTGAACCGAAATGAATCAAAAATACTAGCAGTTCAAAAAGCGGCTGGTGGAACAGGAGTTGCTTTGGTTGCCTCAGCAGCATCAAGTATAGTTGGGTTCGCTATAATGGGGTTTGCCCCTATGCCGATGTTCGCTTCCTACGGCCAGCTGACCTCTCTAATGATATTTTTCGCTTTAATATCTTCCCTCGTGGTATTACCTGCTCTTTTAACGCTGGTCACACCGGAACTAGAAAAGTAAAGCAACCTGGAAATTAATTCAGTACGACGTATGTGGCTCCATCCTCACCTAATGCATCAGGCTCTGAACCGAAACTATTAACCAAAGGATGTCCTTCCAGTGACTCGCGTATTGCTTTTCTTAGGGCACCGGTTCCTTTTCCATGGACAATGAATACTTTACTTAANCCATTCTTCAGAGATTCGTCTAAGAAGTTTTCCATAATCTGCAATGAAGGCTCTGCCCTCATACCTCTTATGTCTATTTTGTTACTGTATGAAATTTGTTCAATCAGAGTTGTATTGTGGCTTAATCTGGTTGGCTCAGTAAAACTGTCGGGGTTATATTCGGGTGTATCTTTATTCAATCTTGAAATGTCTACATCCATTCTAAGGTTGCCGATTTTTAGCTCCNCAATTTGAGTTAATTGATTGTATTTGGTGATCACACCCGTGAGATTCAGNCCNCTCACAGTGACCGTGTCACCGGTGTGAAATTCCTCATAGTTGGGTTTCTGGGTAGTAGATTCGAGTTTATCAATTCCTAGACTCTCGAATTCTTTTTCAGTTTTATCGATGTTTTGCTTAATGCTATCNGGGCTCTCTTGGGTATGTTTTACCCAGGAATAGGCCATTTGAGCTTTTTTCAGAAGAGTTTCGATATCCTTATATTTTTCTTCGGCAGTGTGATGAATTGAATCTAATATTCTTTGTCTATTCTGGATTAGGTAGTCTATTTGTTCATTTAACTGAGATCTTATAGATTCAACTTCTTTATACTGGCTTTCAATTTCATCGATTGTTTCTGAAATTCTGTTCTTTTCATCGGTTACTCTTGTGATCCAATCTGATATTTCTTTAAACTCCGCAGATAGATATTTATCTGCCTTCTTAACTATTTCGTCTTTCAATCCTAATCTTGTGGCAACTGCCATAGCATAGCTTTGTCCAGGTAGGCCTAGAACCATTTTGTAGGTCGGTTTTAAATCTTTAGGGTCTAACTGAAAACTTGCATTCCTCATTCTGTCGTCTGATTCCGCCATTAGGGTAACTGTGTTGTGGTGAGTGGTAATTAAGGTCTGTATTTTGTTCTCCGCTAAATACTCTAAAACTGCCTTGGCTATTGCGGATCCCTCCTCAGGATCTGTACTGGAGCCTACCTCATCCAAAAGTAATAGAGAATGAGAAGAACAATTATCCAAAATATCATTGAGGTTTTTAATGTGGGAACTGAATGTGGATACTGAGTTCGTTATACTCTGCTGATCTCCTATATCTGCATATATACCGTCAAAAATNGGGAGTTCGCTGCCTACAGCGGCTGGTATTTGTATGCCAGATTGATTCATGGCTGCCAGAAGCCCAACGGTCTTGATTGCCACAGTTTTACCGCCAGTGTTTGGGCCGGTTATGACTAAAACAGTCCAATTTGGACCCATTTGCAGTGATAATGGGACTCCATCCTTACCCAGTATGGGGTGCCGAGCATCAATAAGATTTATTGCTTCCTTCTGCCGTGAATCCCTAGTCACTTCATCATTTGNTTCCAGTCCATTTAATGAGATGCTGTATTTTGATTTGGCGATCACAAAATCTAAGTTTGCGGCACTTATAATCGCTGAATTTATCTCATCTGATACTACTCCGACCTGTGAGGATAAATCTTGAAGAACCTTCTGGACTTCACGCTCCTCTTCCAATGTGAATTCTCTCCAAGAGTTACACAANCTGACTGTTTTAAATGGCTCGATAAATAAGGTCATCCCTGTGTTAGATGCNTCNTGGACAATGCCAGGTACACGGCTTCGCATATTGGATTTTACTTGCACCACCAGACGATCCCCTCGGACGGATATCACATCATCTTGAATTGTTCCAGACGTTTCTGACTCGGAGATAATAGATTCAAGTGCACCGGTGACCCTGGAGTATGATTCTCTGACTTGTCGTCGAATATTACCGAGGTTAGGTGTTGCACTATCCAACACCTGGCCATTGCCAGCAATTTTTGATGTGATCGAGTATGCGAGATAGGAGAGATCAGGTATCTCTCTTGCNAACTCCAACAAAACCGGTAATTCCTCCTGGTGTTCCACTAGGGTCCCCCTAGCGTTGGATAAGGCTTCGATAGTATTTGCGATTATTAGAAATTCCTGTCCTGTTAGGATACCTCCCAAGCCTGCTATCTTTATACTATCTCCATGGTCTTTAATTCCTGCCAGTGAAAAAGAACCAGCATTTGAAACCAACCTTACCCCTTCTTCTGTCTCGATTTGGAGTTGAGAAACTGTTGATTGAGAATATGAAGGGANCATTTCATTAGCTATCTTTCTGGACCCGGAGAAAGTACAAAAATNAGCTAATTTTTGTTTGACGAAGTCATAGTCAACCAAATCTAGACTTCTCGACAGGATTTGTTTTTTTCTAAAGGACTGATCAGACTCTGTATTTCGTTTTATAGCCAATGGTTTTTGCCGCATAGGTGTATAAATTGGATCACATGCTGCTATTTTATCAGCACTGATATGTATAGTTATGAATGATATAATCTTAGGATTGAAATGATTGAGAACACTATAGTAAAAGTGCCGGCAACTTCCGCTAATATGGGACCAGGNTTTGACTGCCTTGGAATTGCCCTTGATGTTTGGAATGAAGTAAAAGTTACCAAAGGCCCCTTTTCCATCAAAGTAATTGGAAAAGGAGAAGATGAACTACCGACCGACGACAGTAATTTTGTCTATAAAAGTTTCTGCAAAGTATTTGAGAAAATTGGACAAACTNTTCCTGAAGTCAGGATGGAATGCACTAATGGAATTCCATTGACTCGTGGCATGGGAAGTAGCTCTGCTGCATTAATAGGTGGTTTGATGAGCGGAAACGCCATCGCAGGTTTTCCTCTCTCTATCCCAGAGATACTTAGAATGGGGGCGGAGATTGAAAAACATCCGGATAATGTTGCTCCTGCTTTGTTGGGNGGTGTTCAAATTGGGATTTACGACCAAGAGGAATTAGTCACCGCTAGTGTCCCATTTCCGGAAGATATCAACGTTGTTTTGTACGTTCCTTGCCAGACTATGCCAACAGACCAGGCTAGAAATATACTGTCTGCAGAAATACAAAGAAAAGACGCCGTTTATAATATCGGAAGGGCAGCGCTGTTAATCCAATCCCTGATTACAGGAGATTTAGGTAATCTTAAATACGCTACGCAAGATATGCTTCATCAACCTGAGCGACAAAAACAATTTTTCCCTATGAAAAATATTATTAAAGCTGCTATGGAATCAGGCGCATTGGGTGCCTTTTTATCTGGCGCGGGTAGTTCAATAATGGCTTTTACCAAAGGTAGAGAATATACGATTGGCTATGAAATGGCTGATGCTGCCATGAAATCTGGTCTTGATGGAGATATTATTTTCACGTCCCCTACTGCAAGGGGCGCCTATATAGACAAAGATTAAAGGATTACATTGTCACTCGTAATACAGAAATACGGTGGATCATCCTTAGCTACCCCTGAGTTGATTAAAAGCGTAGCTGACAGAATACGATCGGCACATGACTCGGAAGGAAATGTGGTTGCGACTGTTTCGGCCATGGGTGACTCCACGGATAAGCTATTGTCTATTGCTTCCGAGGTGTCAGAAATGCCTGATTTGAGGGAACTCGATGTGTTGCTCTCAACCGGGGAATTGCAATCATGTGCACTTGTTGCTATGGCTCTTAAATCTATGGGTAAAAAAGCTGTCAGTTTAAGCGGTGCTCAAGCTGGAATTCGGACTGATTCGTCTTACGGTAAAGCTAAAATCGCTGGCATAGATACTGGCAGGATTAATGAAGAATTAGAGAAAGGGAATATTGTAATTGTTGCGGGTTTCCAAGGAGTGACCCATGACAGTGATATCACAACCTTGGGAAGGGGAGCATCAGATTTAACTGCTGTGGCTTTGGCTGCAGGATTAAATGCTGATCGATGTGAGATTTATACTGACGTAGAGGGAATATATACTGCTGATCCTCGCTTAGTCCCAGATGCTCGAAAAATGACTCAGATTGGATTTGAAGAAATGCTGGAATTGGCGAGTTATGGTGCCAAAATGAATCCTCGTTCAATTGAATTGGGCATGGTTTACCAGGTGCCAATATTAGTTGCTTCAAGTTTTAATAATGAACCAGGCACTCTAATTCATGATGGAGACAATATGGACACTAATGTTGGGGAAATACGAAATAGGGTAAGGGGTATAGCTACGGACAAAGATGTTGCCAAAATAACGGTTTTTTCGGTGGTTGATAGACCTGGAATTGCAGCAGCATTATTTGACCCTTTGGCCGAATCTGATATTAGCGTAGATGTCATAGTGCAAAACGCTAGCGTATCCGGTACCACAGACCTGACTTTTACAATAAAACAGTCGGATGTGGATAGAGCTATGAAAGTGGTTGAAGAAGTAGCCCAGGATCTTGGCACTACTAATGTTGGCAAAGCTGAAAATCTGGCAAAAATTAGTATAGTTGGCACTGGTATGCAAGATTCTCCTGGATATGCCTCGACTATGTTTAGGTCTCTTGCTGAGGCTAAGATTAACATCGAAATGATTACCACCTCGGAAATTAGAATTACCTGCATAATTGGATCGGATCAGGTAGCAAAAGCAGCGGAGGTATTGCATGCAGCGTTTGAGTTGGAGAAATCTGGTTAATATCAAACTTGTTAGTAAATGAAGTGACTGATATTCATCTTTCTGTGGTAATTCCTACCTATAACGAATCGAATAGGATAAAACAATCTCTTAACGCTATTTATGAATATCTTGGTAATCAAAATTATTCCTATGAAGTTATATTGTGTGACGATGGCAGTTATGATTTAACTACCAAAATAGCGAAGGAATCCTTTGGGAAAAAAAGCAATTTCCAAATCCTATCCCTTTCTCATAAAGGAAAGGGATCAGCTGTGAAAACAGGAATGGTGGCTGCCCAGAGCCGATACAGGTTTATGTGTGATGCTGATCTGGCAATGCCATTCGATCAAATTGAAAGGTTTCTCAAAGAAATGACAAACGGTTTTGATATTGCGATAGGATCAAGAGAATTAACCGATTCAAAAAGATTTAGGGAACCCATACTTCGCTATCTTGCAGGCAGGGTTTTTAATTTCTTTATAAAATTTGTCGCTATAAGAAAATATCAAGACACCCAATGTGGCTTCAAGTGTTTTTCGTCTGAGGCCGCTGATAAAATTTTCCCACTGGTGAAGACTAACGGTTGGGCATTTGATGTGGAGGTTTTATTGTTGGCTGACAAGTATGGGTTTTCAGTCTCTCAGGTACCAATTGATTGGCGTCATGGAGAAGACAGTAAAGTTGACCTCTGGTCAGCAGCTCTGCAAATGATAAGGGACATATTTCTTACTAGAGTCAGATTATTGATGTCCCGTAGAAAGTGAAGTTTCACAAATAAATGAAGCTGATTTGGGAATAGAAGATGAATGTTAATCGGATTCCTGTTTACGTGGTAGTACCCACATACAATGAAGCTCAGAGCATACTGGTTTTGTTGGAAGAAGTTTTTGGGCTGGGAATAGAAAATATCCATGTTTTAATTGTTGACGACAATTCGCCAGACAGCACAGCCAAAGTTGCTCAATGCTATGCCCGCAATAATAGACTTTCGGTTTCAATATTAAATCGTCCTACCAAAAAAGGTTTGGGGACTGCATATGTTGAAGGATTTAAAGAGGTTTTGCGGGGACTCCCTGAAGAGGAAGTTTTTGTTGTACAAATGGATGCAGATATGTCTCATAGCCCTAGATATTTACCGAACATGATTGACCTGCTTGCCAGAAATGATGTTGTAGTAGGGTCCCGCTACTGTCAAGGAGGAGGATCTGATGAGAATTGGAGTGTATATCGAAAAGGGTTAAGCACCGGCGGTAATTGGGCGATTCGATTTGTCTCTGGGCTGAAAGTAAATGACTGTACTTCTGGGTTTAAGGTTTTTAGATCTCACGTGCTAAAAGATATTGTTTGGGATGAAATTCGCTGTTCTGGGTTTGGATTTCAAATTGAAATTGCCATGCAGTGCGAAAACCATAGTTTTAGAATTCAAGAGTATCCGATCATTTTTAACGATCGGGTATCTGGGGATTCAAAGATGTCTATTGCAATAATATTGGAAGCAATTTATAAAATAATTTGTGGGAGATTCAAAATTTTTAAAGTTATTAAGTTTCTGAAACTCAACACATAGCTCGAAGTTTGCTGCGATTATGGGTGCAAAATATATTGCACTGACAAAAAAACCCTGCTTAGAATGCCAACATGAAATCAAAAGATGAGTTGAAAGGGTAACCGAAGTGAACGCAAAAGAATTATCTTCTATTTTAAGTCTCAGAAAAGAAAAATCTAAAGAATCTGATCAACTGATGCATTACGGGCTTTTTCAAGAGGCTGTAGATGTGAATTTAACCATGGTTGACATCAATCATGGTGATCAAAAGGCATATAGCAGACTTGGAGATGCTCTACTTAAGATAGGGAAAAGTGCGGAAGCTCATGACGCTTACCAATTCTCTATATTCTTAGAAAAGACAAGGAAGGAAAACACGAAAATTGCGGTAGATAGTGCAATGCGATCTGACTGGAACAAAGCTATTAAAATAAATTCTGACATCATCGACAGATTTCCGTGGGATTTAGAGCCATATAACAGACTTGGAAAAGCTTTGAGTGAAAAAGGACAAAATAAAAAGGCTATCCAAGCTTTCCAGTGTGCTCTTGTCATTTCTCCTAACAGTCCAATAGCAAAAAAAAATATCAACCGCCTAGAGAAAACTTCTGTACTGAAGGCAAGTATGGCCGTTTCAGCTACAACATCGGGAAGATCGTTTATTGAGGAGACAGGTCGCACCGGTGTAACGAAATTAGTAAATATTCCCCGAAATTTTGATGTGACTGATTTGATTGCTGGGCATAGCGTAGATTTGATCTCGGTAGAGAGGGGTATGAGGATATTGGATATAAAAGGGATTGAAATCGGTAGTATAGAACCAAAACTTGCTCTAAGACTGAAAAAATTGGTGGATGGAGGGAATACTTATTCCGCAAATATAACAAGCGCAGGTGAAGACGGTGTCACTATTATTATTAGAGAAACATATAGACACCCATCTCAATCCAATAAATCCTCATTTCCAGCCAAATCCAGCGTTTTGGCAGATATTCCAATGGCAGCTCTGGGTTATGGACTCAATGACGCAGGCAAACTGTCAGATTTCAAGGATTGGTCTGATGACGATACAGAATCTGGAGACGACGAGGTGTTTTCACCTATGATTCCAAAAATTTTGTCTGGTGATTCATCCTTGGATGGTCGGGGTATATTAGACTGAATTTGCATACGTCACTAGTCAATAACATCCAGTGTTCGATAGTAAAGTCCCCACTTTTGCATTAGTGCCGCTATCTGTGTGTCTTCTATGTTAGAAAGATCCTTAAAAAAACCAGAGATTGCATGAGCACCTATATTTTCCTTACTGCACACCCAACTTGATTCACTAGGAACTATGTATATTACTCCGCCGTTGTGCTCGCATGTGAGAGTGATACGTTTCCCTTCAGAGGCATTCTTAATTGTGATTCCATATGTGCTCATTTTTCTTCCTTACGGATTTGTTTTTGCGGTTTCGCAGGGCCATTTAAGTAATTAAAAAAACTGACTGATATAATCCCATTGTCTATCAAAGCAACGTAAATTTTAATATAAGAAAAATCTAGGATGGAATGATGAAACCACATTACACCGACTCCCAGTGTACTATTCATAAAGTTACGTGCGGACCATACGATAATAATGCCTATATAATCATATGTAATCGAACCAATGAAAGCCTTTTGCTAGACACTCCAGCTGAACCTTCCGCTTTGGTTGCGATAGCATCGACCACCCAAGTTAAATATATCGCCATTACTCATAATCATATGGATCATTTGCTTGGATTTGAAGAGGTTACGAAAGCTTTTCAAGCTAAGGTTGCAATTGGAGAATCTGATTCTAATGAACTTCCAATAACTCCTGATTTGTTTTTAGAGGATGGTAAAGATATAAGGGTAGGAGATTTATCGATTAGGGCAATTCACACCCCTGGTCATACTAAAGGGTCTACATGTTTACTTATGAACGGACATTTGTTTACTGGAGATACTCTTTTCCCTGGTGGTCCAGGTAAAACTAAAACACCCGATAACCTGAAACAGATAATTGAAAGCATAACAAGCAGGCTATTTATTTTGGGAGACGACATTTCTTTCTATCCAGGGCATGGGGATGATGGTGTGTTGGGCACAGCTAAAAAGGAGTATAAAATGTATTCATCCAAAACCCATCCGGACGATTTATGTGGTGATGTTGAGTGGCTAAAAAGCTAAAATCCCATTTGGCTTTTTTAGGGACATTGCTCTTTTTGCCCAATTTGAATTTAATTGCTCTCCTTGTTTTATTGGTGACCCTAACCCTTACGATTTCGCTGCGTATGGCTTTTGGGTCTAATACTCTTTATTTACCGCTTTCTTGGTATTATCCATGGGTATTAGCTGTACCTCAATCGTTGTTGTTGTTGTTTGTAATTTCTATTTATGGGATCGATCGTAAACCGATAAAAACTGTTCTTCACCTGCCATATACCGAAGGATGGGTTCGCCTTTCAATACTGACCGTTTTGGCTAGTATTGTCGCGATATTTCTATACTCACTTACTATCTACAAAATAGATGTTTTTTATCTGATGCCCCCTCAAGTTCCCAAAAATATATTGGGTGAGGGTGGATTTACCTTGGTTAATTTGTTCGCAATAGTGCTTTGGGTTCCGTTTGTGGAGGAACTTTTTTTTAGAGGTTTTTTGTTAACCTACTGGATTCCCAAATATGGTCGTGTGAGATCTATATTGCTTGTCTCATTGGTATTTATGTTCGCACATTCTCACCCGGGATTGTATTTTCCAGTATTCATGAGTTCTGTACTGATCTCATATCTTTTTATAAAAACTAAGTCTTTGTGGCCAGCCTTTCTATCACATGCATCCCTGAATTTGTTAGTTGTGATAGTTGCGGCTTCTGCTTGAATTAGGCAGAATGTTGTGCACGTAATCCTATATCGATCAGGTGGGTAACAAAGTGGAAAATAGAATTAACTTAAAACTCCTCGCTGTGAAATCAGAGAATAGACCAGCTTTAGTGCCTTATCTAACTGTTGGGTATCCCGCTATAAAACTGTCAGCCGAAATAGCCTTGAAAACCCTTGGGTCTGGGGCTGATATGTTGGAACTAGGAATACCTTTTAGCGATCCTATAGCTGACGGGCCAACTATTCAGAAAACTGGTTTCAAGGCTCTCGAAAACGGCGTTAGTCTTTCGGTATGTATGGATGTTTTAACTAATATTCGGAAAGAAAACAATGACTCCCCTATTATATTCATGGGATACTTCAACCCGTTTTTTCAATATGGGCTGGAACGTTTCATGGAAGAGGCATCAGACCGCGGTCTCGATGGTTTGATAATTCCTGACCTACCGATGGAAGAGTCGCTAGTTATATCTGAGCAGTGCAGGAGAAATGGAATACATCTTATTCCCTTATTGGCTCCAACCAGTACCGAGGAAAGAATAAAAGTTTCTTGTGAGCATGCGGGCGGGTTCATATATTGTGTCAGCCTTACAGGGGTAACTGGAGCTCGTAAAGGTTTATCTATGGGTGTAGAGAATTTGGTTGAGAGAATCAGAGTTCATACAGATTTGCCTGTGTTGGTCGGGTTTGGAGTTTCTCAGAAAAAAGATATTGAGAAGATATCTAAATTCGCAGACGGTGCGGTCGTGGGTAGTGCGTTTTTGGATCATATAGCGAGCTCCCGCGAGGGGAGTGAGATATCGGCAGCTGGAGAATTCATCGAGAGCATATTGGTGAAATAAAACAGAGAGGTTGTAATGTCTAAAGTACAGGCCATAAGAGGTGCGACAACATCCCCAAGTAATAGTTCAGAGGAAATTCTTGCTGCTACTGCCGAAATGTTGGATTTAATAATAAAAGAAAACTCTCTGCAAGTTGATGACATTATCAGTGCTTTTTTTACAACGACTCAAGATTTGAATGCTGAATTTCCCCCAGTGGCTGCTAGGAAAATTGGTTGGGTAAATGTTGCT
>PAON01000009.1:0-15609 GCA_002708495.1 Dehalococcoidia bacterium
AAAGCAACATTTACACTAACGTCGAGGGAGCTCAAGAACACCCCAGATGCTACCACCAGCAGTTGAACCCATTGAACCCAAGTCAAAGAAACATCAGGGCTTGAGTCTACATTTTTTTCATTTCCTAACACTACTCTATGTATGCGGGGTCTATTTCAATACCCAGGCCCGGAGAATCCGGTAAGGAAATCCACCCATTTTCGACATTCGGGGGGTTTTTGAATATTGCAAATTTATGTGCGTAACTGCCTATTGGTGGATCATTTAGTAATTCTAGGTACGGCGCATTAGGCCACGATGCCACTAGATGAAGATGGGCTATAACTCCGATATCTCCCCCTCCGTGATGTGGAACAATTTTCTTTCCGTAGAGCTCTGATAACACTCCTATCTTTCGTACTTCCGTAATCCCGTCTAAAACCATACTTTCCGGCTGCAGCACATCGTAAATATTGTTTTCTAGCATCCTCTTAAATTCGTGTATGCCTCGGTTGTTCTCACCTCCAGCTATAGGAATCGCTACCGAATCATTTAGTCTAGCAAGGTCCTCAAAAGCATATCTTTGCAATGGTTCTTCTAGCCAATAAACACCCAATTCCCCCAGAAGAGTGGCGGTTTCAAAAGCCCGCCGGAAATCCCAAATCACCCCCGGTTGCCATTTACCATTGGATTGAGCCTGATTAGCATCTACCATAATTTCCATGGAATCTTTAACGGTTTCCCTGACGAGCTCCACTGTTCGAATATCCTCTTGGATAGTATCGTGGTGCAATCTGAGTTTTATCGCCTTCCAGCCATCCTCCATTAAAGATCCTGCCAATTCCGCCCGTTCTTCAGGAGTTGAGAGAAGAATCATACTGGCATAAGGCATCATCCTATTTTTAGACCCACCCCAAAGCTTGTAGAGTGGTTGGCCACTTGCCTTGCCTATAACGTCCCAGATAGCTATATCGACACCTGCGGCCCCTCTGTAGGGCAGTGTATGGACATGATATTTAAGTTTTTGGGAAATTTGTTCTATTTCAAAAGGATCTTCTCCCACAACCACATTTTTAACAGAATCAAGTATCGAAGGATCCATCCCGGGGCCAATGCCGACAATTCCTTCGTCCGTATGGACTTCCGTAAAAGATCCACCACCCTTGCTGAAATGCATCAAACCACCTTCATTCCAGGCAGGCTCAATACTCCCCACAGATTCGAGTTCTTTAAGGTGGATCAATTTAACATCAGTAATTTTCATGCGAGCTTCCATTTTCATAAATATTAAGTCTCCAGTAATGCCCTGATTATAAGATAATTCGGTGGCAAGCAGTGCGTATAGATTAATTGGTTATTAGACCAGTCCTGCTATGTACCGGTGAATTTGTATTTGGGAACTAAATTTGAGTTAAGATTCGAAAATGAATCAAAATAGTAGCGATTACCGCTCCATGATGGAGCTCAGGATACTTCTAGATACGAAAGTTATATCAGCTACCGAACTTCTTGAAGAAACTCTTTGCAACATAGAAAAAACCAACCCAACTATAAATTCGTTTGTCCTAGTAGCAGAAGATCTCGCGAGAGAGCAAGCTAAAAATACTGATAGCCGTTTATCATCTACGGGGGCAAAAAGCCCTCTTGATGGCATTCCATTGGCAGTGAAAGACCTTTATGACACATCTGGAATAACCACCGCCGGAGGAACTTTAGCATATAAAAACAGAATACCTGAGAAGGATTCAGAAGTCGTGGATCTCCTACAGAAATCAGGAATGATCATGGTAGGAAAAACTAACACACATGAGTTGGCTTTTGGCATGACCACCAATAACCCTCATTATGGGCCAACTCGGAATCCGTGGAATCTGGACAGGGTACCGGGTGGCTCGTCAGGAGGATCAGGAGCTGCTGTAGCAGCAGGACAGGTTCCAGCGGCATTAGGCACTGACACAGGAGGGTCCGTTCGAGGCCCAGCTGCATTTTGCGGCATTACGGGACACAAACCCACTTACGGATTAGTTAGCACGAAGGGAATTATCCCCCTTTCAAAAACTTTAGACCATGCAGGACCCATGGCTAGATCCGCATTTGAATGTGCACTAATGCTGGAATCGATGGTTAACCCAATAAGCAATCGGTCATTTACTAATCGAATAAACGATTCTGTTGAAGGAATGACCTTGGCGGTTATACCGAGTCTACTAAAAAATTGCGACCCAGATGTAATCAACTCTTTTGAAGATTCACTGAGAACCCTTTCCAACATCGGGATTAATATTACTGAAGCCGAACCAATGGGAAAATATCAGCCAATTTCTATAGTCCGGGTGGAAGGGGCCACCTATATAGAAGATATTCTTAGAGAAAGTAGTCATTTAATTGGAGAGGAGGTTCGAAAGGCCTTATTGGAAGGTCTTGATGACTCTGTACACGACTATGTACGATCCTTGGAATGGCGGAGGCGACTGGAGTTCGCTTTTGAGGAAACACTGCGAATAAATCAGATTGATGGATACATTGCCCCAACATGTTCATACATCCCGGAGTTAATAGGAGATGAGTCGGAAAATTCGGGCAGAAAGACTCGAAACACTAGCGTTTTCAATCAGTCTCGACAGCCATCAATATCTGTACCAAATGGCTTTGATTCTTCAGGTACCCCTACGGGTCTTATGATATCCACCAAACAAGATACAGACGATCTAACCTTCCAAATCGCCCATAACTTCCAAAAAGTTACAGATTTCCATTCTCGCAGGCCCAAACCCTTAACATGAACTAATCGGTGCTGGAAAGGATATAATCGCGGCATCGTTGGAATATTTCGGAGGATACATATTATGGGATTAAATAGCATTCGTGTAGGTATTATAGGAGCCAATGTTGGATACGGCTGGACCCCTAGATCGCATGCTCCAGCGATAGCTGAGATGCCGGGGGTAGAATTTGCTGCTGTCTGCACCTCTAGGGAAGAAACAGCCAAACAGTCAGCCGATACCTACGGGGTACCTTTGGCATTCAGTAACCATAAAGAAATGTTAGATAAAGCTGATTTGGATGTAGTCGCTGTAGTAGTCAGAGTTCCAAAGCACTACGAACTTGCGATGGACGTTTTGAAATCAGGCCAGAACATTTATACCGAATGGCCCCTAGGGGCAAATTTGAAAGAAGCTGAAGAACTGACCGCTCTTGCAAAAGAGAAAAATCTATTGACGATGGTCGGACTACAATCCCGCGCTGCACCCATTTTTATGTACCTAAGAGATTTAATAAGGGAAAACTATATAGGGGTGGTTCTATCTGCCAGTCTGCGTCAGTTCAGTTCAGGTGTATTATCAAGACCACCAGGTCGCACGTGGCAAAAGGATGTGGAATTGGGAGCAACCACACTGACAATTCCGTTTGGGCACTCTATAGACGCTCTATGCATGTGCCTCGGTGAATTTGCCAGCGTTTCAGGAAATGTATCAACAAAAGTTCCCCAGTGGCACGAACAAGAAACTAACCGCATGGTTGAAGTAAGTTCTCCGGACACGATAATGATCAATGGAACTTTGAAAAGTGGTGCTGCTATCTCAGCTCACGTAAGCGTTATACCGCACCATGGTTCCGGGTATAGATTTGAAATTTATGGGACTGAAGGAACACTGGTCGTAACTAGCAATGATGCCCCCTCCACGGGGTCATCCAAATTGTGGCAAGGAAAAGCAGGTCAATCTGACCTGGTAGAACTTGAAATACCTAAACGGTACACTAAAGTTCCCAGTTCGGTACCTGCTGGTCCTCCTTTCAACATAGCCCAACTCTGGGACCGCTTTGCCGAAGGCATCAAATCTAATACAGAATTTGAGCCCAGCTTTTCAACAGCACTAACTAGACACAAACTTATAGATGCAATCCAGAAATCTTCCGATACAGGAACAACTCAAGAACTTTAAGGGAGCTAAACAGAATGGCCACACTTATTGAACAAAAATATATAGCAGCCCATCCGGGATCTGCCCAAAGACACGAAAAAGCAAAGCACATGTTCCCAAATGGGGTAACACATGATGCTCGCAGACAAAATCCTTTCCAGCTTTACTATACTCACGCGACCGGCGCTCACAAATATGATGTTGACGGAAATGAAGTAATCGACTTTTGGAGCGGTCACGGCTCTTTAATACTTGGACACTCCAATCCTGAAATAGTGAAAGTCGTTCAAGATCAAATGGCGAAAGGCACTCATTTAAGCGGTTCGACTGATCTTGAAATACGTTGGGGTGAATTGGTCCAGGAAATGATTCCAAGCGCAGAAAAAGTTAGATTTCACAGTTCAGGTACTGAAGCGGACATGATGGCGATCAGGATGGCCAGNGCTTACACAGACAAATCCAAAATAATNAAATTTGAGNACCATTTTCATGGTTGGAGCGACTATNTATCTGCCGACGCCGATGGAATTGGAGGNATTCCCAAAGAAGCTCTTCAGACAGTCATAGTACTGCCTCCAAATGATATTTCTGTCATAGAACAAACACTGCAAAACAACGATGATATTGCTGCCATTATTTTGGAGCCTACCGGTGCTCACATGGGACTTGAACCGATACTACCTAGCTTCCTAAGCGAACTTCGCGAAGTCACAACAAAATATGGTGTGGTATTNATTTTCGACGAAGTAGTGACTGGTTTCAGAATCTCAGAAGGGGNAGCCCAAGCTTATTACGGAGTAACCCCAGATCTAACTACGTTGGCAAAAATATTGGGTGGCGGACTCCCTGGTGGAGCAGTGTGTGGCAAAGCCGAAATAATTAACATGATTGAACCAAGAGATGACGCCGACTTCAACAAAAATAGAAGAATCGCCCATAATGGCACCTTTAATGCAAATCCCCTGTCAGCCTCATCCGGTATCAAAGCTCTTGAAATTCTTAAAAGGGACCCTATTAATCAGAAGGCAATTGAAATGGGGAGCCTATTGAAAAGAAGCCTAAACGACGTATTATCCAGACAAGAAGTGCCAGGATGTGTAAGCGGAGTAAACTCTCTTATCCACATAAGATTNGGTACCGATCACGACTGTGATCANGAGATTTGTATTNTATCTAAGGATGAGATGAGTAAAACTACAAATTCAGCTAGAAATGCTCAACTGAATCTTGCCCTCTTAAATAATGGAGTCCATTCAGGTACCCGGTTCATAATGAGTGCCTTTCATACTGAAGAGGACATAGCAAAAACGGCGGACGCTTTTGCAAACGCATTAAACGATATTAGGNCTGACGGTTTAATCTAATTATTCCAGCTTATAAGGCAAGAAATCCTGCCGTTAGAATTCGCCAATTCCATACCTTGNTCTGTNGGTTTTAAATCACCCTTGAGAACACGCGTTAAAATCTCATCTTTCCTTGTACCCTGATTTACGTAGAGACGCCTTCTAAGATCACTAATAGCATCTTGCTCAGATCCGTAGATATGTGGCCCCAAATGTTCAATAATGCTCAATTCAGGCGCAATGTCCAACTGCCATAAGACGTCCATAAGCTCGGGAACTCCAGGNAAATGTACTCTTTCTTCGTCATGCNCCTCCCGCCATAAACTTTCTAGGTGGGCCTGTGGGGACTTCATAAAAGCAATTAATACAACTCGCTTGCTTGCGTATTGGTTAACGTTTTTCAAGAATTTTTCTATGTTTTCTATCCCATAGGTAACATGGGAGCACAAAGCACCTTCGTGAATTTCTATAACAGCATCTTCCCAAAGCCCAAAGACAGGCGCTACATTCTCAATTTTTGCCTCCTCGCAACTATNCTTCAACTCTGCGAGCATACTTTTTGAGGAATCTACAACGGTAACAGTTGCTCTGGATAAGGAAAGTGGTAAAGCCAATCGCCCGGCTCCCCCACCAATATCCACCAATGTCTCGCATTCTGCGAATTCCTGTTCTAGCCTATCAATTACGGNATCACCTTTACGAAAGGGATCATCCCTGAAATTCTGGGCCATTCCCTCCCAAAAATCTTGATTAGGGTCAAAGTTTTGCTGGGCCGCAATAGACTGAGAATGATGGCGTTGGACCTGACTGTGCCACCTATCNACTGCATCNTTAAATTCGGTAATCATGGATTTTAGGATCTTGTCAGTTTATTAATTCTGCCGCCTATCAACCATTCTGCCACGAAGATGTTACCGTCTCCATCCGAAGCGATACCATGGGGGCTGTTGAATTTCCCTGGAACTAAGGTATTGTGGGGAACATTAGGCCACCCTTCATTGAATTTGAAGGCTCCGGTATTTTCTCCTAGGTAGGCTACAGGCTCATCATCCACATCCAGCAACGTTATCCGTGACCCCCGCAATTCCGCCACAATAAGAAACTCACCCCAGGCTGCGAAGCCACTTGGGCTATGGAGCCAATCAGCCCCGGCACCTGTACCAAATGCTCGTAAAAACCGACCCTGGGGTGAATAAACCTGAATTTGACCATTACTCCTATCGGCTATATAGAGTTCATGGCTTTGTTTTCTTGTATCTATCCATATGCCATGGGGAGTTGCAAATCGACCGCCTTCACCTCCAGTCCCGTCAATAGTCATCATATACTCGCCAGATTTATTATAAAAATGGATGAGACTCGACCCGTACCCATCTGCGACAATAATCGCTCCATCACCCCCATCTTTTTCTTCGTACACAGCAACGTCGGTTGGGGAGTATTTTTCGCCGGAGTTGTACGTTTCAATATCCGGCCTTGCAATTGACATTACATGACCACCATCAACAGAAACTTTGACTACCTGGGCTGACAAATTGTCGGCAAGCCACAAGAATTCATCTTTACCTTCTTGAACAAGAGTCATCCCGTGAGCATTTTGAACTCCAGCTTCCCAGGAATTAACTAGTTGCCCCTCCTGATTGAAGACTAGAACCTTAGGTTCACTTTGGTGAAATGTTATGACATTCCCAGTTTTAGGGCTTACAACTATTCCATGATGGGCCCAGCCATCTTTCACGCTTTCAGGACCCGGCGCCTCCACCCATTTTTCATGCCATGAATAATTGTGATTTGAATTTCCTATTTGCATTTTTGGGTACCTCCGCCATCATATTTGGTATTAGTTGGAATTGTTAAATCTCGAACGGCATGCATTTAATTTAAAACTAATTTAGTGAACCTTCCGCCAATTAACCATTCTGCCACATATATATTTCCTGATTCATCCACAGTGATTCCATGGGGACTATTGAACTTCTCCGGACCCAATCTAGAAGGCCTCTCAATCAGTCCAGATCCAGAAATTTCATTAGGCCAGCCTTCGGACGATGCAGCAAGGTCGTCTGGAAACAAATACCTGACCAATTTATCATCTGAGTCCAGTATGGCTAGTCTCGCCTCAAGTTCAGCCACTATCATCAAATCACCGCTTATCGCAAATTCACTCGGGGTGGTGAAGAAATCTTCCCCAAAAGTCCTCAAATATTCTCCATTTAGACTGAAGACTTGAACCCTTCCATTGGCTCTGTCAGCGACATAAAGTTCAGGCTTAGGTTTTCTACGATCGATCACTATGCCGTGCGGGCAACTGAAATGCCCTGAACCGGTGGACCCGTCTATTGATAGGATGTATTCGCCTTGTGCATTAAATTTATGAACCAGGCTGGCACCATAACCGTCGGCTACCCAAATGTCCCCTGAGCCACCAAACCGTACTTCGTCAACTGCTATTGAAGTCGGTGCATATCTAATCTGCTTATAATCGTTATGCTTGGGCACAGTCAGATTTAAGAGCAGGTTACCTTCCAAATCATATTTAAGNACTATCCCCGATTTATTATCTGCCCCAGGTGGNTATTCGTAGGAAAANTCTGGCAACCTTTTGGANCCGTTGTCGGCAATCCATAAATAGTCATTTCNGTCCTCATTTACCACNGTAATNCCATGTGCATCTGTGAAATCCCCACACCAAGAATGAATCAAATCACCTTCCTGACTGTAGATTAGTATTTCTGAACTTCCACTATCACATGAAACTATACGACCATCTGAGGTAGTAGCCATCCCTGGATGTGCCCACCCNGATAGCGACTTCTGGGTCTGCTCNTNCTCTCCCCAATTNTCCACCCAATNNTAATTTGGAGTATTCATCACATTTCCTAAGGTGTCGAAGTGGGCTGCAAATCTATTTTCAGCCCACAGTCTATTTAAGGGTGAAGAATTACTTTAGTGTAACCATCCACCCTTTGATCAAATTTCGTGTAAGCGTCTGGGGCCTCATCAATAGAAACCTCATGCGAAACCACGAAACTGGGACTAGCCTTCTCGGCAATAATCAAATCCCTTAGATAGGCGTTATATTTCTTTACGTTGCATTGTCCGGTGCCCAAACGCAAACCTTTTTCAAACAGCTTGCCGAAATTTAACAGTAAAGCGCCCGATTTAGCTGATTCGTTCACTCCTCCTGGATCAGAAGGCACGTACAATCCTGGTATTCCCATCATTCCTGTGGGTTTGGTTACATCAATCATTTGGTTCAGAACCACGTTGGGAACCTCCTCCTGTTCTCCACCAGCAGCAGAGGAGCCTTGAGCTGCAGCTTGATATCCAACAGCGTCTATTCCCTTATCAACTCCCGTGTCGTTCCTTATGTCTTTAATCTGTTCGACAGGATTACCATCGTCGAAGTTGATTGGAATCGCACCAATACTGGCTGCTTTATCCAACCTCTCCTGGACGTGATCAATGCAATACACTTCAGCTGCGCCTCTAATCACTGAGCTATAGGCGGCCATCAATCCCACAGGACCCGCACCAAAAACAGCGACACTCTCACCTGGACTCACATCCGCAAGTTCTGCTCCATGATATCCAGTAGGAAATATATCAGCCAACAAGGAAAAATCAGCCTCAAACTGATCTCCTTTGGGAAGGGGCAAACAGTTAAAGTCAGCGAAAGGTACCTGCATATACTCAGCCTGTCCTCCAACCCACGGTCCCATGGCTACATAACCATATGCCCCGCCTGCAAATCCAGGGTTTACCGTGGTGCAAAACCCCGTATAACCCCTCTGGCAGTTTTTGCAAAACCCACAGGCAACATTGAAGGGCATCACGACTCTATCGCCAACCGATAGGTTTTTAACTGCAGANCCTATTTCTTCGATAACTCCCATGTTTTCGTGGCCAAATACGATACCTGGTTCAGCGGCTGTTCGCCCTTCATACATATGCAGATCAGATCCGCAAATGCAACTCGATGTGATTTTTACAATAACATCATTNGGGTGCTTTATTTTGGGATCATCAACAGTTTCTACGGCGACCTCAAATGGTTTTTTATAAACAACGGCCTTCACTGTGTTTCGCCTCCTTGTTTTATGGGACTAACCTACTCAGAACAGCGCACATACTATTATTAATACCGCCCTCTGACAAATCGTTATATGTAATAAAACATAAGGAAATATGTTTTAATCTCTTTATTGTAATTTTAGGGTGTTATTATTCGTTCAAATAAAACCACTTTTAAGNCGGCGGTACTGAAATGAAATATTTGAAAACCATCGGATTTAATTCAAATCAACCCATAGGCCGTGGATTCAATTATCCATACGATGTAGCTTTTAGCGAAGACAACAGAATATTTGTGCTCAACCGGATGGGAGGGCATAACTCGTCTGGGATAAGAATTCAAATCTGCACCTACGATGAAGATTGGCTGGGTGAATTTGCCACAGGTCCCGGAAAAGGGGATAGTCAGTTTGTGATACCAGTCTGTATGTCATTCAATAGCAAAGATCTACTATATGTGACTGACGAATCACTTAATGACGTAAAGGTATTTGATAACCAAGGCAACTACATCACCAAGTGGACTACAAATATCGATGGACCTCAGAAATTTGCAGGGCCCAGTGGAATTGTGCATGGATCGGACGACTCTGTTTATCTGGTTGAACAATACGCAAACAAAATAAGCAAGTTCACCGAGAACGGCCAATTCCTCTTTTCATGGGGTTCGGAAGGCGACGGTGAAGGTGAGTTCAATTTACCATGGGGAATTTCTACAGATGTAGAAGGGCACCTCTTTATCGCAGACTGGGGTAATGACAGAATTCAGAAATTCACTGCCGATGGAGAATTCATCNCCGCATACGGTGANTCAGGATATCAGGACGGGCAATTTAACAAACCCAGCTCAGTTGCTATTGATAGCAAAGGTTTTATCCACGTAGCCGACTGGGGCAATGAAAGGGTACAAGTATTAGATCCTGACGGTGAATTCCACCAGTTGCTTGAAGGTGAAGCGACTCTCTCAAAATGGGCAGAAGAATGGCTTGAAGTAAATCTAGATGAGTACGACTTGAGAAAAGAGTCGAATTTGTTNGTCAAGGAACTNCCAAACCATCTTCAAACNCCTTACCACAGGGCATCTCAATCAGAGCCTATATTCTGGGGACCAGTTTCAGTNAAAATAGATTCAGAAGACCGTCTATACGTCACTGAACANAGTAGACATCGCATCCAAATATATGAGCAATAATCACNANNAANNNNANTTAAAAAGAAGATACGAGGCNANAATGGNNTCANCAAATNGNGTGTTAGCAGCGCATTTNGCNAGAAGGGCNGGATTTGGAGCCACCCCCGAAGAGCTAGATAGCTACAGTGNGNTGGAATATGAANNTTTGGTTGAACATCTAATAACAAAGNTAGATTCCTNCCACATANCAGATCATCTGATTTTTAGAAGGCACGTTGATCTCCANNCNATGCAGGGACATAACGCCGTCTATTGGGGTTATAGNATGATTTCAACTGACAATCCTTTNGTCGANAAAATGGCCNTGTTCTGGCATGGGGTTTTNGCAACCGCTGAAAATAAATTAANCAACATAGGCTCACTAACAAACCAAATAGATATGTTTAGGAGGCATGGNATTGGTANNTACGACGATCTTTTGGTTGAGCTGTCAAAAGACCCTGCAATGCTTATTTGGCTCGACAACCATACCAACCATAAAGATTCGATCAACGAGAACTATGGCAGAGAAATCTTAGAGCTTTTCTCTATGGGGGTAGGGAACTATACCGAGGATGACATCAAAGAATGTGCAAGAGCTTTTACTGGATGGACCGTGAAGAACGGGGAGTACCTGTCCATGATGGCAGTTAAAGACTCCATATGGCCATATGGAAGAATCCTATGGCACCACGAATACAGAGCTGCCGACCACGATACCGGTGAAAAAACATTTTTAGGTGAAAACTCAAATTTCAATGGTGACGGTGTAATAGATGTGATNTGCAGACAAAGAGCCACTGCTAATTTCGTAGCTCGGCATTTATATAATTTCTTCGTTGCAGATGAGGTTCCAGTACCGCAGTGGTCCAGTACTCCGCCAAAAGATCCTGAAGCAATAAATATCCTTGCAGATACNTACATGGAATCCNACCACGATATAAGATCNATAATGAGGGTATTATTTAATTCNGATTTCTTCAAAGACTCNAAATTCAAAAGNGTCAAAAGCCCTGCTGAATTGATTATTGGAACTCTCAGAAACACCAGAGAATACCAGGTACCAGACGGCGGAGAAATAGGTATCTACGACATAGGGGAAGAGTCGGGCTATATGGGTCAGAAATTGCTAGACCCACCTTCGGTTGAAGGTTGGCATACGGGGGAAGAATGGATCACTAGCGGCTCTCTAGTCGACCGGGTTAATTTCGCTACAAGCCATATTGGTGATGATTCCAATCCAGGAGTTAAAAACCTCATAGAAAGAGTAGGGTTCGAAAATAAGCAACCCGGCAAGTTAATAGATGATTGCTTGGAGACTCTTGGTTATGTTGAAATTGAAACAGACACTTATCAAAAATTAGAGGAAGTGGCAGCCGCTGGATTAAAAAAATCTGATTCTTCTGGCGAAGTCTCTTCTAATCTGATTATCGAACTATTCAAATTAATAGTCTCGAGTCGGGAATACCAGCGATGTTAGAAAGGAATCAACTTATTCGAAAAGGTTAAACACTTGGTTTTCCTGCTGAAGGACCTGTACAAAGGTGGCACATTTTGGCATGTCCTTAATTTTTGTGGCACCTATGTAGGTACATGCTGATCGAACCCCTCCAATGATTTCTGTCATTGTATCCGCAACTTTCCCTTTATAAGGAATTCTGATTTCTTTTCCTTCAGCACCCCGGTATCCATCTTTTCGTGCTCCATGAATTTCCATGGCCCTATCAGAACTCATTCCATAAAATTCCATTTTGCCGTCTAAAATGTCAATCTCAGATTCTTCATGGCCTGCCAACATACCTCCCAACATAACAAAGTCGGCACCCGCCCCGAAAGCTTTGGCAACATCTCCCGGGTATACACAACCACCATCTGCNATTACCTGACCACCCACTCCATGAGCGGCATCTGCACACTCAATAATTCCAGAAAATTGAGGGATNCCCACCCCGGTCATCAGGCGTGTCGTACATACGGAACCCGGCCCTATTCCACATTTGACTATATCTGCGCCCCGCAAGATAAGCTCCTCTGTCATTTCCGCAGTAATTACATTCCCTGCGATTATGGTCTGTTCGGGAAACTCCTCTCTAATTTGCCCCACGAAATCCACAAAGTTTTCGTGATATCCATTGGCTACATCAATAGTTATAAATGGAATTTCTGGGTACTTTTCCAGAACAACCTTAAGAGTTAAAAAGTCGGGAGCATCCTCATCCCAAATTCTGTTGGTTCCAGTACAAATGGATACGTAATTTAGATCTAGCCCGCTGGCAACTGCATTATCCCAGTCCTCTGGTTCATAATGTTTTCTCAAAACTGTCANCATTTTGTAATTCTGGAGAATTTTGGCCATCGAAAAAGTACCAACACCGTCCATACTGGAAGCGATAATTGGAATCCCTGTGAATTCTTTACCCGAATTTAAAAACTTAAACTCTCGTTCCATGTCAACATCTTTTCTGGATGTTAGTTTAGAACGTTTTGGTTTCAATAAAACATCCTTGTAATCAAGCTTTAAATCGGATTCTATTCTCATTAATTATCNCCGTTGACCCATTGTATGACTGCAAATCTTTACAGTAACTCGACAATTAATTCTAACCATACGAACGGATGAATAATAGGTCCCTCATTTTACCAATGATGGTCTTACAAGTTGTATGGTTTGAAAAACCACTATAAAGTTCGCGAATCTATAGCATCATAAGGATCATCCAAATATGGTTTGGCAAGACGAGATAAATGAACTCAACAAAAGACTGGAAATGGCCCAANAAATGGGTGGTCAGGAAGGAATAGATAGGCAGCATTCTAACGGTAAATTAACTGTCCGGGAACGTGTAGAAGCCATTTCTGATCCGGGTACCTTTAAAGAATTGTCGGCATTAGCAGGCAGCGCTCGCTACAAAGANAACGAATTAGTGGATTTCACCCCATACCCTAGAGTGATAGGCACGGCACATCTTGGTGGTATGCGAGTGATGCTGGATGGTGGGGATTTCACTGTTCGGGGTGGGGCAGGGGAAAGAGGCACTGGCAGTCAACCAAGCTCACTGAAATATGCTTTGCAATGGCGTATTCCCCTAGTTCGTTTACTTGATGCAGTGGGTGGCAGTGTAAGAACATTTGAGCAAATCGGTAGGACATATTTACCAGATGGGGGTGGGACTTCTAAAGCCGTTGATTTATTGAATGAAGTTCCTGTCGTCTCAGCCGTATTGGGATCCGTAGCAGGATTACCTGCAATTGAAGCATGTCTTTGCCATTTCAGCGTCATGGTAAAAGATACGAGTCAAGTTTTCGCNGGGGGACCCCCTGTGGTAAAAGCAGCTTTGGGNTACGACGTTACTAAAGAGGATTTGGGAGATCACAACAGCCAAGTTTTCAAAACTGGAGTAATCGACAACCTAGCTGATTCAGAAGAAGAGGCTTTCAAGATGGTTCGTCAGTTTCTCAGCTATCTGCCTTCTAGTGTCTGGAAAAAACCCCAACGTTTAGACACCCACGATGACCCAGCTAGAAAGGAAGATGAACTTCTGTCAATTATTCCTCGAAGAAGCAAAAGGAAATATGACCCTTATAAAATATTGGAATATGTAATGGACCACGATTCATTTTTTGAGATTGCACCATTTTACGGCCAATCCAAAATAACCGGTTTGGCAAGGGTAAATGGGTATCCTGTAGGGGTATTAATGAACAACCCAAATCAATTAGGTGGTTCAACTGACGTAGCCTCGGGGGAAAAAACTATAAGGTTGGTAAGCCTCTGTGAAACGTTCCATTTGCCCATTGTTTCGTTTGTGGATGAACCAGGCTTCATGGTGGGACTCGATGCTCAAAATCAAGGAATAGTCAGGGCTGGAGCAAGATTAGTAATTGCAAATGCTCGAAGCCAAACACCATGGATAAGCTTTTATATAAGACAAGCATACGGTGTCGCCGGGCAGACAAACCACAGGCCAACAGGAATGTATCACAGATATGCGTGGCCTTCGGCAAAATGGGGTTCTATGCACATTGAGGGAGGAGTATCCGCAGCGTATCGAAGAGAAATAGCTGCCTCGGAAAACCCAGAACAAAAAAGGCTGGAGATTGAAGCACGTCTTCAAGCAATGGCATCTCCATTCAGAACCGCTGAGGACACGGGAGGAGAAAGCAGTTCACACGGGATTGACATAATAGACCCTAGAGATACTAGACCTCTATTGTGTGACTTCGTGGACATGGCACAAGATATGCTTGATACCCAATTAGGTCCTCCTACTTCTCCTTATATTCCATAGGCTGGCTGGCATTCAATAAGCTAGGCCAGATAGCCACGCAACCCATCACAAGTAGAATACCCATTAACCCGTCTAGGAATATTGCCACCTTTACCCCCCACATTTCAGCAATCGTACCGGAAATCAGTAGGCCTAACGGCAAGGAATATACAGCAAGTTGCCTCAAACCCATTACTCTTCCTCTCAAATTATCTGGGGTCAGTGACAAAAGCATCATCGCAATGGCAACCACGCACAGCGACTGTCCGAGCCCTGCCAAAAATAAAACGGGCAGTGAGGAAACAAAATTGGGAATCAATGCTAATAAAATGATGGCACCATTCCATAGAACAGCCCCTCCAATGGAGAATCTCCCTATTTTTCCTGACCCATCTCTGCCTCCTGCAATGAGGGAGCCTAAAACCGCTCCACAAGAATAACTCCCCATCATAAATCCCAAACCTGTTGAGGTGGAATCGAAAACCTCTTTTGCCAATACAGAAATGAGCCCAAAATAAATAGGAAAAGTAGCTAAATTTATAATCACTGCCAAAAACAGAAGTCCCGCAAGAACTGGAGTCTGATGAATAAATTTCATCCCGACCTTGAAATTATTTATCACATTTAAAGTAGCTGCAGAAGATTTCACAGATACCTTTCCTATGTTGATAGCGCACAACAGGGATATAAAATAAAGCCCCACTATAATTCCGTAGCTGACTTTTACACTCAGGAAGGCTAGGACAACACCGCCTACTATAGGTCCTATCATTTGAGTTACATCACCCCCCGCCCTTGATAAGGCCACAGCATTATTCAAATTCTTATCCCCTACGACAGCCGGTAGGATT
>PAON01000010.1:0-13810 GCA_002708495.1 Dehalococcoidia bacterium
TTTGATTGCTAGTGGTGAAAGAATTATAGGAAGCTTTTTTCCAAAGGGTCAAGAAATCGAATATAGGGTCTCGGCTACTACCATTGGTATAGTTTCAAATTGATGCAACCTTTTTTGCTAAATACTATTCCCTCCGATTCCAGCATGGTTTTTTGCAAACTTGGCCCTGCTCCCTCTCTGTAACTTATTGCTCCATCTCGGTTCACTATTCTGTGCCATGGAATTTCTGTGTTGGCTTGAAGGCTGGAAAGGGCGTAACCCACCAACCTAGCATTATTGACGCCAGAAAGTTGGGCAACCTTACCGTAGGTTGCCACCATTCCAAACGGGACCTGTCTAACTACTTCATATATTTTTTCAAAAGTATCCATGCGAAATATCTCAAAATATTGCTTCTAAATATCATTCCCACCATTTCTTTCCAAGGCAATGATAAAAAGTTAGCACTATAAACCATGATCCTGATAATATTCGCATTCTACACAAATGAATTATGAGGTTACTTCTATGGCAGAGGCCAATTTCAAACCTATAAAAAAAGTTTCAGTGGATAAAATGGAGGTTAAGCCTAATCTCGACCTCGAAGAATCTTATAAAGATTTTGATTGGGAATCCCTTTACAAGCAGTTGGATTGGCTGCCCGGAGGAGGCTTGAACAAGGCCCATGAAGCTATTGATCGACACGCGAATGGTGAAAAACGAGACAAAATAGCTATGATCTGGGAAGGTAAAAACGGGGAGCGCGAAGATTATACCTTTGGTGATATGCAGCGCCTGACTAATAAATTTGCAAATGTACTGCAAAGTCTTGGAATTCAAAAAGGTGACAGAGTATTCATATTTATGGATAGGCTGCCGGAGCTCTATATTGCATTTTTCGGGGCTTTGAAGGCAGGTGCTGTTGTAGGGCCTCTTTTCTCTGCTTTTGGTCCGGAACCAGTTAGAGATAGAATGCAAGATAGTGGGGCTAAAGTGTTAGTTACTCAGCCGGACTTGAGAAAAAAAATTGCCGAGATCATCCCAGAATTATTTGACCTTCAGCACATATTAATTGTGAATAAAGATTTCAGAGATCCTGCTCCTATTGATCCGCAGGACCTCTCTTATGATGAGGAAATGAATAAGGCTTCTGAAGATTTCACCACTGTAGTTACAGGTCAATATGATTACTCCATAATGCATTACACTTCCGGAACTACTGGGAAACCCAAAGGTGCAGTTCACAGGCATCAAGCTGTAGTGCAGCAAATGGCCACGGGTCGATGGGCATTGGATCTGCATGACGATGACATTTATTGGTGCACAGCAGACCCGGGATGGGTGACTGGGACCTCATACGGAATGCTAGCACCTTGGACGAATGGTGTAACTCAGTTGATTTATGAAGGAGGATTCAGTGCCAGCAGATGGTACGAGCAGATACAAAAGCATAAAGTCACTGTCTGGTATACCGCTCCAACCGCCATTCGAATGCTTATGAAGGCGGGTGAAAAAGTCCCGGCAAGGTTTGAGCTCTCTTCATTGAGGTACATGTGTAGTGTAGGTGAACCATTAAACCCTGAGGCGGTTGTGTGGGGTGATGACGTTTTCGGAATGCCTTTCCATGACAACTGGTGGCAAACNGAGACTGGGGCAATTATGTGTGCNAATTATCCAAGTATGGAAGTGAGGCCTGGATCTATGGGTAAACCTATACCTGGNGTTCAGCTTGCCATAGTAGATGAAGATTTNAACGAGGTGCCAGATGGANAAGACGGGAATTTGGTCGTTAAACCCGGATGGCCGTCGATGTTTCATGGATATTGGAACAATTCTGAAATGTATAACTCCAGATTTAGAAAAGGGTGGTACATAACCGGCGACACCGCTAGGAAGGATTCTGACGGATATTTCTGGTTTGTTGGAAGGGCTGATGATGTAATAAATACAGCCGGCCATCTTGTGGGACCTTTTGAAGTTGAAAGCGCTTTGATTGAACATCCAGCAGTGGCTGAGGCCGGTGTAATTGGGAAACCAGACGAAATTGCTATGGAGATAGTTAAGGCATTTGTATCTCTTAAAGATGGGTATGAAGAATCCACCAAACTTAGAAATGAGATCATGCGGTTCGCCAGAGAGAAACTATCAACTGCAGTAGCTCCTCGGGAAATAGATTTCATACCGTCACTGCCAAAAACTAGGAGCGGAAAGATCATGCGTCGACTTTTAAAGGCTCGCGAGCTGGGACTACCAGAAGGAGATACCTCAACCTTAGAAGATGATTAATTTTATATCAACTGGTTAATTTAATTGGGAGTGTTGGATTTTGGATCTAAAAAGAATTAAATCTTTGGTTTGCGATGAAATTGAAAGAAATGGGGATAAATTAATTTCCATTGCCAAAGAGATACTGAAAAACCCTGAGCCGGGATTTAAGGAATTTAAGACTGCAGAAATCGTTTCTCGGGAATTTGAAGCTTTTCAGATGCCCCATGAGAAAGGTTTAGCAATTACAGGCCTTAAATCTTCCTTGGATACTGGGACCCCTGGCCCAAACATAGCTGTCATTGGTGAATTAGATTCACTTAAAGTACTGGGGCATCCATATGAGGATAAAGAAACTACAGCCGCGCACGCCTGCGGGCATCATTGTCAGATAGCCATGATGTTGGGTGTCGCTGTCGGATTGAAGGCAGCTGGGGTGTTAGATGAATTGGCGGGGAAAATCACCTTTATGGCGGTGCCAGCCGAGGAGTATATTGAAGTCGAATATAGGGATGGCTTGAGGAGAAGTGGCGAAATAGAATTTTTAGGCGGTAAACCGGAATTTGTAAGACTCGGACATTTTGATGATGTTGATATGGCGATGATGACTCATACCTCGGTGCCATCAAATAATTGCAAAATATCGTTTGGTGGAACTAACAATGGGTTGGTTGCAAAATCGATCAAATTTTCAGGAGTTGCTTCTCATGCCGGGGGAGCACCTCATATGGGAATCAATGCTCTAAATGCTGCTATGGTGGCTATGTCTGCTATACATGCCCAAAGGGAAACTTATAGGGATCAAGATACGATAAGAATACATCCGATTATCACAAAAGGGGGAGTGGCTGTGAGTTCAGTGCCAGCCGATGTTCGGATGGAAACCTACGTTAGGGGCTCATCAATAGAGGCGTTTTTATCTGCATCCGAAAAAGTTGATAGGGCTTTAAGGGCAGGTGCGATGGCTGTTGGAGGATCAGTGGACATTACAACTCTACCGGGATACCTTCCTATTCAAAGTAACGAGACTTTTTTAGATCTTTATCAAGGGAATGCGGCTGAATTAGTTGGTTTTGAAAACCTAGGCCGACTTACCCATCGGACTGGTTCAACTGACATGGGTGATATATCTCAGCTAATGCCAGTGATACATCCATACGTTGAAGCCGCATCTGGTAACGGGCATGGTATTGACTACGTGATAGAGGATTATCAGTTGGCAGTTCTTACTGGGGCAAAGGCAATGGCAATGACCGTTGTAGATCTATTGACCGAAGGGGCTTCTAATGCGTCTAAAATAGTGTCTGAGAATGAGCCTCCACTTACCAAATTTTCATACCTTTCCCTTTTGCGAAGCATGACTAAAGAAGAAAGTTTTAAAGAATAATTGTGTATTAGAGAAAATAGAAATGGATTCTAATTCCCTTAAATCGAAGTGTTGGGAGATTATCGATAGTCGTGCTGACTGGTTGGTAAATATATCGAAACATATCCTTCAAAATCCTGAACCAGGTTTCCATGAGTTTGAAACATCCAAATTTGTGAGCCAAAAACTGCAGGAACTTGGCCTGCCTCACCAAAAAGGAATTGCCCTGACGGGAATAAAGGGAATTATAGATGGTGGACTGCCTGGACCAACTATTGCCATAATCGGAGAATTGGATTCTTTGAGGGTTGCAGGACATTCACATGCTAATCCGAAAACCGACGCTGCCCATGCATGTGGCCATCATTGTCAAATTGGGATGATGCTGGGGGTTGTTGCTGCTTTCCAGGAAATTGCCAAGAATTCAAAAATCCCGGGTAAGCTGGCATTTATGGCTCTTCCTGCAGAGGAGTTTATTGATGTTGAGTATAGATATGGTCTCCATAAGGAAGGTCAAATTGAATTCATGTCTGGGAAACAAGAATTTTTGAATATGGGAGCATTTGACGATGTGGATATGGCTGTCATGGCACACACCTCCAAAATTGAAGAAGGAAAATTTTCAATTGGAGGCACAAGTAATGGCCATGTGGTGAAGTACGTGCGATTTATAGGTAAGGCTTCTCACGCCGGAGGCTCACCTCATGAGGGTATTAATGCCCTGCAGGCTTCAATCGTTTCATTAAACGCTTTAAATACCCAAAGGGAGACCTTGAAAAATGAGGACACCATAAGGCTTCACGGTATTATGACCAAAGGGGGCGTTTCCGTTAGTTCAATACCTGCTGAAGTTAAATATGAAGGGAGAGTAAGAGGTGGCACAACTGAAGCAATTGCAGATGCTAATTTNAAAATGGACAGGTGTTTGAGNGCNGGTGCACTTGCCNTAGGCTGTGAGCTNGAAATAATCACATTACCAGGATATATGCCAATCAAAAATAATCCTCAGATGTCCGATATTTTTATTGGCAACGCTGCCTCTTTGGTAGGGGATAATCATGTGATCCAGAAATCCCCGACTCACAATTCCGGTGGCAGTACTGATATGGGCGATCTCAGTCAAATCATGCCTGTAATTCATCCATACACAGGAGTCGCTACGGGCACTGGCCACGGGGATGACTATTTAGTGCAAGATTACACTCAAGGTGTGGTAAATCCAGCGAAGGCGCTCGTTGGAACGATAGTTGATTTGCTTTGCCGTGAAGACAATCCAGCAAATAAGATATTGAGTGAATTTCTGCCCGATTACTCAATCAAGTCATACCTCAAACTTCAAAGGTCGAGACTAACTGAAGAAATGTATAAACCTAAATAAGGGTCTACCGTAAAAAATCTGATATTTGGCCAGAATATTTTGAAAGCCAAGCTTGGTTTAATCGTATTCGTTCCTTGGCCTGTCTTATAGTCCTCTCTGCCGCTGGAGTTGGATTCTCTGCAAANAAGAGTTCGACTTCTTTCAATCTTTCTCTGGTTGTAAACCCGGAAACTATTGATACAAGGCGCATCAATGCAAATCCTCCGTCACCGTATCTCCGGTCAATTTCTTTCCAATTGTTCCGTATAAAATCCCAGGCCAGTGATCTTCCTAATACTGAGCCTGCTACTGTCACAATTACCCTTATGGAGTCTTGTACACGGATATCTTCGCTAAGTGATTTTTTCAAAGTTTCCTGCAACAAATCTTTATCCTTAAAATTAGATAAGGCTGAATGGAGCCTAACTTTCTCTTCCTGAAGATCCGAGGCTTTTTCCAAAGCCCACATCTGATCGTAAACTACCTTATCGCCTTCTTGGGCCGCCAAGTTGAAAACAACTGTTCGTATGTCAGGGTGTATGACTTGCCGGTCAGATACATGATTGTCATATTTGATGCGAGCTTCTTCAAGGACGGATTTATCACCATAGTGTCCAGAATTCCCAAGAGATGTGCTTCTTAAAAGTGCGTCTAAATGTCCATCACCTAATCGTTTCTCCCATCCTACCTTTTCGCTTATGGCCGAGAATATGTTCCTACAGAAAATTTGATATTCAGCGTGGCAACCTAATTCGGAAATTAGGTTTTCAATACCCCTAAGCCCAGTTGCAAGGTCAGAAAGTACGGAAGCATCAGACTCATTAGAATACCCCGTGGCAAGATTAAGGAAATTCTCCACTGGTGTATACCCCGCCCTGACAAGAGCGTAATAATCTCCTTGCACCCCTAGTCTATCTCTAGGATTGAGTTCACCGGCTGTGATAGCGTTCTTTAAATTTTCCAGATCCGATTCCGTGTATTTAGTTCGATAAAACCCTGTTTGGTTTGGGTTTAATTTAATCCATGAGACATTGCCTTTTTCATNGGTCTCCAATTGTATTTTTAGATCACTCGATTCCATCAACAGAGTTTGAAGGTTATCTTCAAGGTTGCTGCCGATCTTTATTGGGACAAACCAAGNTGTATTTTCTTTGTCNCCCGGCTTNNCTTCTATGTGGTCATATAAAAATCTTGTTTGGGAAAGATTTATGTTATTGGAATCCTGGGCCCTGTCNGCTGAAATCATAGGAAATCCTGTTTGTTTAACCCAGGAATCCATCACCTTGCCAACTGGTTTACCAGAAGAAACTTCGAGGGCGCTCCACAAATCTTGAGTTTCTGCGTTTCCGTAGGAATTGTCTGTTAAGTAGGCTCGTATNCCTTTTTGGAAATCTGNAGCTCCTATGAAGTCCTCCAGCATCCGTAAAATCGAGCCCCCTTTACTATAACTGATCGCATCAAACAACTGGCCAATTTCTGCCGGATTATTTACTTCTTGTTCTATCGGATGTGAATTTGAGAGACCATCCAGAGAAAAAGCTGAGGCGGTGTCTGCAGTTAAAAACTGCGTCCACATATCCCATTCAGGATGGATNGCGTCTACTGCTTTATCTCCCATCCATGAAGCGAAACTCTCATTGAGCCACAAATCATTCCACCACCTCATCGTTACNAAGTCACCAAACCACATNTGGGCCATTTCATGGGANATNATTGCAGCCACTATCTGCCTCGTCCCCGCTGAACTATTATCAGGGTCGACTAATAGAGCTACCTCTCGATATGTGATGGCTCCCCAATTCTCCATGGCACCGGCTGCAAAGTCGGGAATAGCCAGATGATCTAATTTAGGCAGAGGAAACGGAATNCCAAAATAGTCATTGTAATAATTAAGCAATTCCACAGAGGTCTGCAATGCAAACCGCCCCTGTTCCTCTTTCCCGGATGTGGTCCAAACTCGCATTAATGTTCCGCTATCGGTCGATTGTTCAATGCANCCTAATTCTCCAATAATGAAAGCAAGTAAATAAGTGGACATAACCGGGGTGGTATCAAAAACTATGGTTTTTCGATCATCTNTTCCTNNGGATTCGNNAGCAATAGGCATATTTGANACAGCCTTCATTTCCCCNGGTATGACTAGTGAGACGTCAAAAGTCGCTTTTGTAGANGGTTCGTCCCAACATGGAAAAGCTCTCCTNGCGTCGGTGGATTCGAATTGAGTGGCTGCCAAATATTTTTCATTTCCATTAATATCAGTGTATTGGCTTCTGTAAAAACCAAGCAATCTATCGTTGAGCTCACCAACAAATGAAATCTGTAACTGTAAGTTGGATTCGCCTTTTTTGATTGTGTCGTCGAGAGTGATGGTGAGTGTTTCATGATTCGGATCGGTGGAAATATTGGACACTTCTAANTTGTGGCCTTGAGAAATNGCTGANACAGCAGTGATTTCAAGTTCGGCCGAGTTAAGCGTTACCGAATCTGTGNTTTCATTAACGCTAGCATTGATAATGACTTTCCCATTGAAAGTGAAAGTTTCAAAGTTAGGTTCTAGTTCAATTTGATAGTTGTCTGGAGTGACGCTTTGGGGNAGTACTAATCTGTTTTCTGTTGTCATATTGTGTGAGTGNAAATGCCTTTACTNAATGTTTCCTTANGCCCCGATCCAATTTGGTTTTCTTTTTTCTGAAAATGCCANTGGCCCTTCCCTTTGATCAGCTGATCCGAGGTAATTATTTTCCTCTGAATATTTTCTTTGCAGTGCATTATCAAGAGGCCAACCAAGGCCTTCATAAGCCATTTGTTTAGAAGCNCGGACAGAAAGGGGAGCCGCCTCTAAAATCTCATTTGCCCATTTTTCCGCTGTGGGGACAACTTCAGCTAAAGGTACTATTTCGTTCACTAACCCTAATTCGTAGGCTTCTTGTGCACTAATTCGCCTTGCGGTTAGCATCATGCCCATTGCTCTTTTCAACGGTACATGCCTTGGTAATCGATGGACTCCTCCTGCGCCTGCAATTAACCCAACTCGCGGTTCNGGGAGTCCAACTTCTGCATGGTCTGCAATGATTATTATGTCGCAGGCCATAGCAAGTTCAAGGCCGCCNCCTAAAGCGTACCCATTGACCGCAGCTATTATTGGTTTCCAGCATTTGAAATCTGTGTCTGTAGTTATTCCTCCGAATGCCGCTCTTGTACGGGCTCCTGTTGTGGCTTCTTTTTCTCGTTCTCCCCAGTTTTCCGCTGTGTATCTAAGNTCATTACCAGCACAAAAAGCTCTTTCACCGGTTCCAGTAACGATTGCTACCCAAGCATCAGGATCATTTTCAAAAGTCATAAAGGCGGTTTTCATCTCTAGATTAGCCGGAGGATGAAGCGCATTCAGCCTTTCTGGCCGATTTATTGTTATATAGACTATCTTGTCCTTTTTTTCGTAATTTATGAATTCGTACTCCATGGTCTATCTCCTCTTCGATTTTTAATTAGTTATTTGAAAGGATTTCCCCAACTATCTTGATAGGTAATTTGGTTTACGGGTTCCCTTTTGGTGGGACCGTAGTTTACTTTTNCATCCAAATAACCCAGAGGTAACAAAGCAGCAGTTTCAGTATTATCTGGGATGTTTAGCAGTTCCTTCACTTCCTTTTCGTACCTTTTGTGTAATGTAGTTATNACGCTCCCTAGTCCAAATTCCATGCAACCCAGCAAAAAATTTTGCACAGCAGGATAGATTGACGCCCCCCTCCCCATGTGGGAATCGCTCCCATCATGGTTCAGGCAGGCCATTACCCAAACTGGAGCCTTAGCAATATTTTCAGCCAAGTATGAGGCAGAGGTCATAACTTTTTGTTCTAGATTCCTTTCTCCATTCGAGCCGCTTCCATAAGCTTGATTCCATGATTGGAGATATAGTTTTCCAATTTCGTTTTTCACGTCTTGATTCTTAATTACCAAAAATCTCCATGGTTGGCTATTGCCCCCACTGGGCGCTTTAGTGGCGATTTCTATCAACCTATAGATTATTTCGTTTGGGATGTCTTGGTCTTTGAAATATCTTATGGCTCGCTGACTGTAAAGGGCTTCTAAAAGATCTAAATGGTTTTGCATTATTTTATCCAATATGTTTTGTTCCTGCATCGCATTATATATGGTGTCGCCCAAACAAAAACTAGCTATTAATAAGGAAATGACCTGGGAAGAACCGAAATTATTGTTAAGGGCCTCAGCACCTGTGTAAAATGCCACCTGTTGTGAAATTAATGCACGGAGGATAAAAGACTATGAAGGTTTCGACCAGCTTTCAAGAATACTCTGTTGACGGCATAGTTAGTGCCGCTAGGAAATCAGAAGAGAGAGGTTACGACATTTTTTCTTCCAGTGAAACCGGACATAATCCATATTTGCCTTTGGTATTAGCGGCCGAGCACACTGAAGAGATTGAATTGCAAACTTCTATTGCGCTATCTTTTTCTCGAAGCCCTATGGATACCGCATATATTGCGTGGGATATACAAAACCTTTCGAAAGGTAGGTTCACTTTAGGACTTGGAAGCCAAGTTAGAGGGCACATAGTCAGAAGATTTTCCATGCCATGGTCAGCTCCCGCTCCAAGAATGAGAGAGTATGTCATGGCTTTGAAACACATTTGGGATTGTTGGCAAAATGGAACTAAATTAAACTTCGCAGGAGACTATTATTCCTTTAATTTAATGTCACCATTTTTCAATCCAGGACCGATAGAACACCCAGATATTAAAGTTTCAATCGCTGGTGTTAACCCTAATATGCTTAGAGTGGCGGGTGAACTTTGTGATGGTGTGATTCTTCATTCATTCAACACTCCAACGTATACAAGAGATGTAGTTCTACCTAACCTACAGAAAGGTGCGGAAAGACTCGGCAGGTCAATAGAGGACATATCAATTTCTGGAGGGGGATTTATTGTTGCAGGGGAAAATGAAGAAGAGCTAGAAAAAAAGAAAAAGGAAACGAAGAGTCGTATATCCTTTTATGCATCAACTCGTAGTTACGGTGATGTTATGAGGGCTCAAGGTTGGGATGATACGCATGAGAAGCTATATAGAATGTCCATTGATGGAAAATGGAATCAAATGGGTGACGAAATCACCGATGAAATGTTAGATAGTTTTGCAGTAGTAGGTACTTACGACCAAATAGCTGCAAAAATAAAGTCAACTTATGGGAAGTATGCTACATCCGTAAGTTTCGGCATGGATACTCAAAATGAAGAGGAAGAAAATATCTTACGAGACGTTATAAAAAACCTTAAAGATTCCTAAATTTCATTCAGATAATTTCAACATTCGGCGTTTCCATTTGATTTAGTCGTGCAATTTTAACCACATTTTGAATTTCTGCGACAGCCAGATCCAATTGGTTCTCATGGTTGATAACGACGTGATCGAACCAACTCGCGGATTTCATCTCCTTGGCGGCAGTTTCGAGTCTGATCTTAAGACTATCGGATGATTCAGTCATACGCTCTGTCAATCTTTTTTCTAGCTGATCCATATCAGGAGGTGCTAGGAATATATATAAAGCGTTTGGAGCCAATCTTTTGATAGTTTTGGCTCCCTGAACGTCTATTTTCACAATGACGTCTTTTCCTCTTTGTAAAGCTGTTTTTACCTGATCACGTGGTACTCCATAGTAGTTACCGTAGACCTCTGCCCATTCTAGGAACCCATCCTGTTCCATTTGGGCTTTGAACTCAGCCTGATTGACGAATATATAGTCTTTCCCATCTGTTTCACCTTCCCTTTGAGTTCTTGTAGTTGTAGTAACAGTAAAGTGGTATGGCTCTCCTAAGTCTCTCATTCGAGAAAGTACTGCGTCTTTTCCGACGCCTGACGGTCCGGAAAGTATTAAAAGGATGGGAGGTCGTACATCTTTGTGATTCAATGGATTAGTAAAATTACTCCTGTAATTCTGAAACCACTTCCCAAAAGGAAGGATAGGAGACACTGGCGTCTTCAGAATTTCCGATAGTGGTTTCTCCAGCGGCCAGTAAACCCGCGATTCCATTGGTCATGGCGATCCTGTGATCTCCATGGGTTTCTACTTCAGCACCTGTAAGTGTATGAGTTCCTGTTATTCGCATTCCGTCCGAAGTTTCTTCTATCTGTGCACCTAATTTTTGTAAACTGTCAACAGTTGCTGAAATGCGGTCGGATTCTTTAACTCTTAATTCTTCTGCATTAGCTATTATCGTTGTACCTTTAGCGAAACAGGCGGCGAGAGCCAATACAGGTAATTCATCAACAACCCGGGGTATTAGGTCTCCTGATATTTCAGTTGCTATTAAATCACTAGTCGATACTGTTACATCCCCCGTCGGTTCACCACCTTCTAGGTGCTCATTTGCTATTGTTATATTCGCGTTCATGGATTCAAGTACTTCCAAGACCCCTGTGCGGGTAGGGTTCATACCCATTCCTGGGATCGTTATTTTTGAATCAGGGTGGCAGGCACCGGCGACTAACCAAAAAGCTGATCCACTGGTGTCGCTAGGCACTTTAACGTCAACAGAGCTGAGTTCTTTGTTACCTGTTTTAATTGTGAGGCCATTTATTTCCAAATCCCCACCCATAGAATTGAGCATCCTTTCCGTGTGATCCCTTGACTCTGCAGGTTGATGTATGATGCTGGGGCTACTCGAGTATAAACCGGCAATTATGAGACATGATTTTAACTGGGCACTTGCTACCGGCATCGTAAATTCTATTCCNNTTAAAGGACTACCTTTAAAAGAAAGTGGTGCTAGAGAGTCATCATCACGACCATTTATATAGGCACCCATTTGAGTTAGTGGTGTGGTTATTCTTTTCATTGGCCGATTCCTAAGAGAATCGTCTCCTGTTATTACGCTGAAGAAGTCTTGTCCTGCTAGCAAACCGGATATTAACCGCATAGTTGTTCCGCTGTTACCAGCATTTAAAACATCTGGTGGTTCAGCTAAACCGTGAAGTCCAGATCCGATTATCTCAAAGCATTCCTCGGCTCCCGAAATTTTGCAATTGGTGTGCCTAGTTATGTTGGCCCCTAATCCTCTAAGGCAACCCAGCATGGAGGATCTGTCGTCACCGACACAAAAATTAGATACATGTGATACTCCTTTAGATATGCTGTTTAATAAACTTGCCCGGTGTGATATCGATTTATCCCCGGGAGGTTTCACTATGCCGTGCAACCTAGCAGGGGATGTTATTTTGCTGATCATGTTGCTTTCTATCTGCTCCTAGGATATCTCCATGCCTCTTTTTTATCTGCGTCACCCATTCTAGTCATCCTTCTCGCAAGTTTGTCCCCTAGGAAGGCAGAAGCCATAGACTCGGCTGCACTTGGCAGGTCCACCATATCTGAATTTTGACCCACTACGCCGGCTTCCCATCTGGCTCTTTGTTCCCATGCATGTATAAAAGATTCTATGAAATTCTCGCTGTCTTCTTGCAATTCGGTTCTTAGTTTATGCAGAGAGAGGATCATTTGATCGACCCAATAAATCAATGGTTCGGACATTGTCAGTGAATCAGCCTCGGTATCTGTTGGATCGTTAGCACTTAGTGTGGACTGCATATCAAATAAACTTCCGGCACTTTTATGCATCTCTCTCCAAGATGCATTACCAGAGGTGGCATTCATAAAAGCCGTCGAAATCAAATAAGGCAGATGATCCATAGCGGCAGAGTAACTATCATGTTCATCAACATCTAAGAAATAGGGTTTCGCCCCTATGGATTCTGCCAGTCCAACTACGGTTTTAGTAGCCTGGTCTTCTGCGGATTTTGATGGGATTACACAATAATTGACTCCGTCAAACAAATGGGGTGAAGAATCTCCTACTCCCTTTGTTGGAGTTCTAATTATTGGTCGACCTCCNACATAAGATACCGAGTCTGGTAAAAATTCCTCAGCCCAGGCTGCGGACCTCTTTTTTGATGACCGCATATCTGTCACAATTGCACCATCGGATACTAATGATCCTATCGACTCAAAAAGATCTCTAGATTCATTTATTGGGTAATCAAGAACAATAAGCTGCGCTCCATCAATAGCTTTTTTGAGATTACCTTCCATTGCATCAAATGCTCCGATTTTATCAATTTCAGACCCTGTTTTTCGGTCTAAACAGTGGCCTATTACTTCGGTGTTTTTGAGCCGGATATTTTTTAGAGCTAATCCAAGTGATGCTCCCAATTCACCCATGCCGACCACAGTGATACGTTCCAAAGCTACACCCCTTTATGGTGTCCAAGCTTCAATTCGTGTTGAAGCTGGATTTTTATTTATGATTTATTAAAGGAATTAACATTTATGAAAATGATACACGACGACGTCACCAGATATTAAAAAATCCAGTTCAANAGTATTTTNACNGGNNNNCCTATTAGNGTTGATANAATNCTTANNCCGGGTACAGTCATATCAATAANAAACAGGATTATTAGNGCAAATGGCCCATATNTTTCAAGNCCNGAATACTGNATNGATAGGNNTCTGGGTANTATNCCTAGNATTACTTTGTANCCNTCCAANGGNGGTAGAGGGACAAGATTAAAAACAGCTANNACNANNCTAATTTGTACAAANGTGAACCCTAATTCNATCCATATNTCACTNAANCCAAATTNTANNGCNANTTTTTTTAAACAGAANCCTATNAANATNGCTGTTACTAAATTAGAGGCTGGGCCTGCGAAAGATACCATCGACATGCCTATTAAAGGAGGCACTTTTTTGATTCTGTATATGTCAACCGGCACCGGTTTACCCCATCCAAATCCGACAAATAAAAATAATAAAGAACCGAGTGGGTCAAG
>PAON01000011.1:0-35461 GCA_002708495.1 Dehalococcoidia bacterium
CTATATTGCCTGAGGTGCGGGGCATGTTTAAACGCATGCCCTGTTTACAGAAAAGTTGGGGGACATTCCTACGGTTGGGTTTATCCGGGGCCAATCGGGGCTATTGTGTCACCTATTTTAACCGGGTTGTCAGATGCTAAAAATTTGCCCTTTGCTTCCAGTTTATGCGGGGCTTGTAAAGAGGCATGTCCGGTGAAAATAGATATTCCTAGGATGCTTCTATATTTGCGTAATCAGCTTGCGGAAGGTAAGAACTATCCAGACCAGCATTCGGTTGGATTTTCGGAACGGGTTACTTCCAAATTCTTGTCATCTTTGCTATCAAGTAATAAGGCAGTTGGGTTTTTTCTGAAAGCGGCCAACTTGATTGCAACCATAGCCCCTTTTGTTCGTAAGCCATTTCCGCCTTCATGGACGAAAAGCAGAGAATCCCCAACATTGGCAAAAAAGACATTTGTGGATCAATGGGTTTCTTTAGATTTAGACGGGTCTTTACGCAAAAAGGATTAACCCTATTTAGGACACCTTCGTTTTTTGCCGTATTAACTGCAATAGCTCTGTTGCTGAACTGACAGGGAGTTCGCAAACATAATTTTCGCATAAGTAAGCCATTGCTATATCAGTTTCCGGTTCGCGGTCGTTAAGTAGGGGATAGGTATTCCATTTGTTCCTAGCTTTTTCTGTGTGGCTGAAATAGGCGTTTCCACAAAAAATATGATTAGGGATATAGGACTTGTATAAACAATCACGCATTTTCAGGGCATGTTTGGGGTCATCTGCAATAATTGCTATTTCGATAGTTGGGTAAATATAGGAATCGTAAATGCATAACCAATTGCCGAAGGACACGGGATGCTCACTTGCGATAGTTGCAATGGGTCCCAATAAAGATATTAAAATATTTAAATATTCTTTATTATCAGTTATCAAAGATAGTTTAAATAATGCCTCTGCAGTCATAGATGAGCCTGATGGTGTGGCATTGTCATAGCTTTCGCTGGGTCTAATAATTAATTCATCACCATTTGCTGGGGTGTCGTATAGTCGTGATTCGTGACCATTCCAGAACAAGGCCACCAAAATTTCTGCTATTTTTTCAGCTTTACCCAGCCATTCCAGGTCTAACGTTGCTTCATGCATGGCTAACATAGCCAGTATAAGGGCTGAATAATCCTCTAAATAGCCGTAACTGCCGATTTGTCCCTTTTTAGATGAGTGAAATAACCCAGAGTTAGAGTCAGTAAGAGCTAATAATGAATTAATGTTTAGTTTTGCTTTTTCCAACCACCTTTCATCTTTGGTTATAAGGTATCCATCGATAAAAGAGAGTGACATTAGGGCATTCCAGGATAGTAGGCTTTTATTGTCTTTAAAGGGCTTTGGCCGACTATTTCTTATATCAACTAATTTTTTCCTTATATCAAGTAAACCCGAGTTTTCCTTTCCCAAAAATCCCAAATCCATTTCTTTTGGATTGTAGTGGAGAATGGTTTTCCCTTCGAAGTCACCCTCTTCCTCTAGGCTAAAGGTTGATTTGAATAACGTCATCTCTGAATCAGTTAAATGACGCCTAAATTCATTAGGGTCCCATAGGTAATAGGTTCCTTCTTCACCTTCGCTGTCCGCATCTTCGGCGGAACAAAACAGGCCATTTTCATCGGTCATGTCCCTATCAATGTATTCGTATATGTCTTTTGCGACCCTAAGATAGAAATTGTTACCTGTAACTTGGAAAGCGTGAACGTAGAGTCTCGAAAGTAAAGCATTGTCATACAGCATTTTTTCGAAATGAGGCACCAGCCATTTCTTGTCGGTCGAATATCTGTGGAACCCTCCCCCTAAATGGTCGTACATACCTCCAGAGGCCATCTTTTGAAGGGATATCTCAACCATTTCTAGGGCCCGAGAATCAGGATGGTTTAAGTGGTACCTGAGGAGGAACTCTAAGGCCATGGACTGTGGGAATTTTATCGAATTCCCAAACCCGCCCCATTCCCAATCATATTGTGTAAGAAGTTGTTCGTATGCTTGGTCCAACAAACCAGGTTCAAAATTACTGGCGGCAGGAGTCTCTGTTATAGAAGCTTTTATATGCTCTCGGAGATACGAGCCCGATTCCTCTATCTCGGGCCGCCTATTTTTATATGCATCTGATATAGCCAAAAGTATTTGGGTAAAACCAGGCATACCTCCTCGGGGTTCTGGGGGGTAATATGTACCTCCAAAGAACGGCAACCCTTCGGATGTCAGAAAAACCGTCAAAGGCCAGCCACCCTGGCCCGTCATAGATTGGACAGCTGACATGTAGATGGAGTCTATGTCAGGCCTTTCTTCACGGTCCACCTTCACACTTACGAAATTATCATTCATCGTTTTTGCGATCTCTTCATTCTCAAAAGATTCGTATTCCATAACATGGCACCAATGGCAGGATGAATAACCGACACTTAAAAGGATTGGTACGTCGCGGGCTTTAGACTCTGCAAAAGCATCAANCCCCCAGGCAAACCAATTGACGGGGTTGTCCTTATGCTGCAAAAGGTAAGGACTAGATTCTTTGGAAAGTTTGTTTGCCATGTGAGGTTCCGGTATTTCTCTGTGGGGTAGGGGGTGGGTGTCCTTCTCTTCTTGGTAAATGAAAGGGTGGCGACCCTGGGGGGATTCGAACCCACGACTTACTGCTTAGAAGGCAGTCGCTCTATCCACTGAGCTACAGGGCCACGTAAATATTTTCCAAGTTTGAATGGCAAACGTCAAATTAGCGACCNAAGGGATATCAAACTATACCTTAAGACAAAAGTGATTATGCCCCCCCCGGGGAGTTAATAGCGTTAAGCACANGGNACGGTAGGTATGGTGAGGTTTGAAATCATTAGAAAAGGGCGAGAAATGATTGAAAACCTCGTTGACATTGCCTGGTTTGGTAAATAATATCTATTAGTCTTCGAAATTAACGGAGGAATTGATGGCAACGAGAAAAACAAAAAAGATGATTGCGGTTGAGGAAAAGTTTCGNCAGCCACTTGAAAAAATGCTTCCTGAGATGGTTACTGAACAAGGTTTGAGTGCCACAGCCGATTACCTCGGAGTTAGTAAGGCGACGTTGGCCTATTGGCTACTTAAGTTCAGAATTGACGTTAGAAGGGTGGCTCTCGCACCTGGAGATACCATGCATGTGACTCGGTTAGACGGGTAGGCCGCCTGTCATGGGGTCAAAGGGGTGTGAATTTTAAGTTCATGTCCTTTTTCTTCATTGTAATTCGCGACGTATCGCCTCTTGCGCATCTCTCGAACGTTCCTTCTCAATGATCGCCCTTCTCTTATCATAGCGTCTTTTCCCTCGGCCTATCCCTAGTGATATTTTTGCAAAATGCCCTGATAAGTAAAGCTTCAACGGTACTATCGAATAACCTTTTTGTTGGGCGGCAGCGATGAATTTTCTGAGCTCTTGTTTTCGCAGCAATAATTTCCGACTTCTGAGTGGGTGGTGGTTTTGTCCCTTGGAGTAGGGATACTGCGCAATATGGGCGTTGTGCAGCCATAATTCTGCATTTGACGGGAAGGCATATGAACCCGCCAAATTTACCCTGTGATCTCGTATTGATTTGATCTCCGACGACTGAAGGACAAGGCCGGCCTCGATGGTTTCCAGTATTTCATAATCGTAGTAAGCCCGGCGATTCGATGCTATTAAGGTGTCCGACATTCGATTATCTCGTTAGTCATTTAATAGTTTTTTTAATTCCTTATAGGCTTCGTCGACTTGTTTTATGTCTGCTTCTTTGCTATCTCGCGATGTGACCAATATATCTGGAGTGAGACCTTCCCCCTCGATTGGCCTTTTGTTAGGTGTGTACCAACGCCCGACGGACATATAAAGACCGCCACCATTACTTAATTTTCTGAACACATTGACCGTTCCTTTACCAAAGGTTTGTTCTCCTATTACTGTAGCCCTTTCATTATCTTGGAAAGCCCCCATTAGGATTTCACTCCCGCTGGCGCTGTACTTATTTACTAGAACCACCATTGGTAGCTTTGAGGCAAATCCACCGCCTGATGCCTGCCATGTTACATTTTCGCTTTGCCGTTCCTCAAGGAGGATTACTCCGTCATCTAAAAACATGTTGGCAATATCAAAAACCTGTTGCAAATAGCCACCAGGGTTACTTCTTAAGTCGAGTATTAGGCCTTTAGATCCGGCCTCTANCTCCTTACTCAAAATTTCAGAAAGCCTGATTGGAGTGTCACCTTTAAACTCTGTAATCCGTATGTGAGTTATGTCATCCCCCGGATCAGTCCTGAGTAATACACTAGGTAAGGCTATAACGTCTCTACTGACATCTATAATCGTTGTATCAAGTTCCCCTATATGTTTCACTGTGAGGGAAACTATACTACCTTTGGGGCCCCTTATTTTTGATACGGCCTCTAAGAGTTCCAGTCCCTCTATTGATTCTCCGTCGACAGCCAAAATGATATCCCCAGCCAATATTCCAGCGGCCTCTGCCGGCCCCCCTTCGATAGGGCTTATAATCTGTATCATGCCGTCTTCTCGTCTCCTCACATGGGCGCCAATACCTTCAAATTGTCCAGATAAATCTGTTTGTTCAATTTGTAACACTANNGGATCCACATATGAAGTATGGGTATCTTCAACAGAATCAATCAATCCTTTGATTGCGGATTCCTCAAAAGTTTCCGCTTCAAAAGATGCCCGGTCAATATGTTCCTTGTTTAAAAGGGACCAGGCTTCCCATACGGCTTCTAGTTCCCTGGGTGTCCCCTCTGAGGAGCCTAATTGCTCTTTGGGAAGCGTCGAGGTCATCGGGTAGGGAGCACTACTGTCAGANTATTTGGCTGGCGTGGGTAAATCNGGTTCNTCGGNTATATCGGANGAACAGGCTAGNGGGATTGNAATGAAAGACACTACACATAGGAAAGTGAGTAATTTTGTCATTTTGTTCTATTTGGTCCTAGTAAAACAATTAAAGTTAAGAATCGATTCCGGTTCTATTTTATCAATATGTAGCGAAACGACATAGACGTTAAGATCAAAAAAACCAAAAAGGCGATTGACATTTGTTACAAGATCCGTATATTTATTTCAAAATGATTTCAAAAAAGAAGCTGAAGTTTGAAATAACATGAATAAAGATGGTTTTCGNAGGACTCGCAAGGTTCGGGGTTATCCGGCCCATACGATAAAAGAGACGTTGGCAATCGCCAAAGCGATATATCATGATAATGCAGGATTGCCTTTAGATAGGAAGCTTTTGGCCGGTCATCTAGGCATCAGTCCTAGAAGTAGTAGTTTCACCACCCTCTTAGCAGCTTCTGAGCAATATGGATTCACTAAAGGGAGATATAGNGACGAGACCATTTCTTTGACTGACCTAGGGATTTCAATTTCAATCCCGAAGTCGATTGAGGAACTTACAGAATCTGTTTTAAAAGCTGCTTATATGCCTGAAAAATTTCGAAACCTAAACAAACTCCTAAATGAAGGAGAACTTCCTAAACCTGAATTTCTGACTAATTTATTGGTAAGAGACCTAAGTATTGCTATTGATCAAACTGATGAGTTCACCCGTTTATTTACAGAAAACCTGTCATATATAGAAGGTTTAGGGATAAGAGAAAATGCAGTAAAGGGACTTCTTTCACCTTTAATGGATAAGACCCTACCAAAGGTAGTTGAAAATATACCTGTTTCCATTGATTCAGTAATGAAACGGCCTTCATCAATGGCTGTCAAAGAAGGATATTTGCTGTTTATCGAGACAACAGAAACGGCAAAGAATATTACCTCAACTGTGATTTCTCAATTTAGAAGCCTCGGTATACCAACTAAAAGCATCGGGCCATATGACGATGTAGATGAACCTGAAAAAGCGGTGGCTACGGTATTGGTTTTAAATGCCTCTGAATTTAATGAGGAAATTCAATTAACTGAAATATTTGCAGTCGGAGTAGCTAATGGAATTACACCTGGGAACGTTATTCTAGTTTCCGAATCTATAGAATTCCAGAAATATTTTCCGGCCTCCGCTTTAAGACAAGGTCAATTGATTACATACCAAGACGTGAACAGCTTGGTGACTGGATTATTGATGCATTTAACCGNCAAAGGTAACTTATCAGTGAAACTTTCGGTCCCCTAACTTTACATAACATTTATAGTGCGCAATTANANATNNNNCNGAATAANCTTGTNAATCANCTATTTTNATTTCAATTGTGTTGATGAGTTCCCCTATCCCAAAGCCTGTCTCNGCTGAACAAAACACAGTTTGGTCGAACTGNTCCATGAGTTTAAGAAGCGATGGGTCCTCATAAGCTTTGTATTCTTTTGANAGCAGGTCNNTTTTGTTCAAGGCTCCGATTTTTGGTTTGGTAGACAANCCTANATTNTCNAATACTTCATTGACGGCGTGGCAATGTTCATAGCGGTTCGGGTGAGAAATATCAGAAACATGAANCAAGAGGTCGGCCTCTTCAGCCTCTTCTAAAGTGGCTCTGAAAGCAGCAACAAGGCTTGTCGGGAGTTTTTGTATAAATCCTACGGTGTCCGTCAAAAGCATCTCTTTCCCGTTTTTTAAAGGGATTTTTCGGGTGACGGGATCTAATGTGGAGAAAAGTTTGTTTTCAGCGATTACTCCTGACGATGCTAGAGTATTCAATAAAGTGCTTTTACCGGCATTCGTGTAGCCAACGAGGGAGACGATTGGCANTTCAGAACGTTTTCTTCTCTGCCGATATCTTTGTCGATGTGCCCTGATTTTTTCAATGTCCTTTTTCAATTTGCTAATGCGATTTCTAGCAAGACGGCGGTCTGTCTCAATTTGGGACTCTCCTGGGCCTCTNGTACCTATTCCTCCACCAAGCCTTTCCAAATGGGTCCATTGGCCGGCTAACCTAGGTAGAAGATACTCATGTTGTGCCAAATCGACTTGCAATCTTCCCTCATGGGTTTGGGCCCTTGAAGCGAAAATATCTAAAATAAGGGCGGTTCGGTCTATGACTTTCGTACCCGGGAGTGCATTCTCAAGATTTAGCTGTTGAGTAGGTTTTAATTCGTCGTCACAAATGACGGTATCTATTTTCTTCGCTTTAACAATTTCTAAAAGCGATTCCAATTTTCCTTTACCNACATANGTTTGCGTCGGTTTGGTTAATTGTTGGCTTACTATATCGACTACTTTGGCCCCTGCACCTGAGGCTAATTCCTGTAGTTCAGCTATTGAATCTTTTGGCCTCCATCTGGCCCTAGATCCTTTGATATGAACCCCGACGAGCATCACTCGTTCAGGCTGCNCTGCCACAGTATGTAGTTTGGTATATATGGGTTTTANTCCTTTGNCNTCATGGCTATTTGTGCGGTATTTCCCAACCTTCTAATCTGTTTAGACCTTCCGCTAGGTCTGTTTCTGAAATTGTGAGAGAAAGACGTANGTAACCTTCTCCACTAGGCCCGTAGCCGTTTCCTGCAGTCACCACNACGTTTTTCTCCTCTAGGAGTAATTCCGCAAATTCAGCNGAGGTGTATCCAGCTGGAATNTTTGCCCAGATGTACAGGCTGGCTTTCGGGGGNACCACATTTAATCCAATTTTATTTAGAGTATTAATAACTCTGTCTCGCCTCTTTTGATATATGGCATTTCGAGCGTCAATTTCTTTGTCTGAGGCCTTCAGGGCTTCTATGCCCATATATTGGACCGCATTAGGTATGCCTGAATCTAAATTAGATTTCACCACCATGAGTGCATTGATCATATCGGAATTACCAACAGCCATCCCCACTCTCCAGCCTGTCATGTTGTAACTTTTAGACAGTGAATGAAATTCCAGGCCGATATCCATGGCACCAGGGATTTCAAGGAAACTTATAGGTCGATAGCCATCGTAGGCAACTTCGGTGTAACAGGCATCATGCATTATGGCTATGTTGTATTGTTTACCAAAGCTAACAACATCAGCCAAATATCCTTTGTCCACAATTGCACCAGTGGGNTTATTGGGATAGTTCAACCACATTACCTTAGAATTGTTNGCCACATCCTCTGGAATATCGTCGAGNTCAGGTAACCATCCGTTTTCTTCCTTCAGTGGCATCCAATGGCATTCCCCTCCGGCAAACCAAGTACCTACGGAATAAACTGGATATCCGGGGTCCGGGATTAACGCAATGTCTCCAGGGTTTATAAAACATAAGGCAGCATGACCTATGCCTTCTTTCGCTCCGATTAGTGGAAGGACTTCTTTTTCAGCATCCAATGATATGGAGAAACGTTGCTGGTACCAGTCTGTAACCGCCCTCCGGAATTCTGGCAAACCGTCAGTTTCTGGGTACCGATGATTTGGGGAATCTAAGGCAGTCCTACTGAGTTCGGCTATCACGTTGCTAGGAGTTTCTAAATCGGGATCACCAATTCCAAAGGAAATCACATCTATACCCTCTGCTTTTTTGGCAGCGATTTTTCTGCTTATTTCTACAAAAAGATATGGTGGTACAGTGTCTAATCGCTTTGCGAATTCCATTTTTTTAACTCCTGCTTCTAGCCGAATCCTAAATATTTAATTATTATTGGAGAACACCTTTGTATATTGTTTCAATCGGTCCCTCCAATTCTACTTCCCCTACCCCATCCCAACGAACTTTTAAATCTCCACCGGGTAGTTTTAAGTTAACATCACCCGATGTAATCCCTTTCAATCGGGCTGCTACAGCAACTGCACAGGCTCCAGTACCACAGGCCATCGTGATCCCAGACCCTCTTTCCCAAACTCTCACTTTGAGTTCTGATGGGCTTAGCACATTCACAATCTCAAAATTTACTTTGTTTGGGAAAATTTCGTGATTTTCAATTTTAGGGCCTATCAATTCTAAGGGGAAGCNATCCACGTCTTCTTCAATAAAGGCAATAGCATGAGGGTTNCCCATCGATACAAACCCAAGGGATAATTCGTGTGTGTCCACGTCCAATGAATAGTCGAGAGNTGGTTCATCAGAGCCAATTTGCACGGGCACATTTTTTGGGACCAAAATAGGAGATCCCATGCTGACTTTAGCACCTATCATTCGACTATTTTCCAAAATTGGGAAAACGTCCAAATCGCCTGCCATTGTCTCCACTGTGATNACTTGTGANTCACCGTTTATTAAACCTTCATCCCTAGCAAAACCAACCANGCATCGTATTCCGTTCCCACACATCTCTCCTTCTGAACCATCAGCGTTGAACATACGCATTTTTAGGTCTGAGTTGTTAGATGATGGGCATGCAACAATGAGGCCATCCGATCCTATGCCTTTGTGTCTGTCGCTCACAATTTGAGATATGTGTTTCCAGTCAAGGTCATATTCAAACCCGTTTACATAAACGTAGTCATTTCCGGCTCCATGCATTTTGGTGAATTTCATATCTAACTTCTACTTCACTGGGTGTTGGATTAAGTGGTAGGAATTCTAACATCGAATGGATTTTATAGGCATGAGAAAGTTGTTTANTTCATTAAACACGATATTTTACTGGATATTTCAGAAGTGTTTAACTCATGGGAATCAAACCAGGTTGTTGACCTGTCAATCCTTCTGAACCAGTTATTCTGAGTGCGTATAAGTCTGTGGGTACGTGACTTTATTTTTGATATGCAAAATTGCCAGGTTGAATTTCCATGGAGGTATTCTGATATTTCCCTGTATCCAATACCACTCATAGACGGAAGGTCCATACCATACCCATAGTCTAGCAATTTTTGGGTTTCCGAAATCCATCCATTTCTAATCATACCGTCCGCTCTTGCATCAACTCTTGGATATAGCAGCGTCCTGGGTATTTGAATACCGAACACAGACAGGTTTAGTGTATTTTGAATGTCGGGTTTCGGTGCTGGCAGTGTGTATCTATCATCGTAGTAGATTTTTTCTAGTGCCCTCATGACTCTTCTTGAATTGTCTAAATCGATGGNCTGAGCTANGTCTGGGGAAGTATTGGNTAATTCNTCTANTAGGTTATCCAAACCTAANTTTGATAAGCGATCAGACAGGTGTTTTCTTATCTCTGGGTTTGGAGGGCCACCGTTTAAAGTCCAATTTTCCAAGAAAGCCAGAAGGTATTGGCCTGTTCCTCCAACAAGGATTGGAACTTTGCCCCTAGACTGTATCTCGAACGCGGTATTGGAGACCAGTTCCTTGAATTCAAAAACACTGAAACTTTCATTGGGGTATTTAAAATCGAATAAATGATGGGGGACGGANTTGATATCTTGTTCGTTGGGTTTAGCTGTTCCAATAGTCATTCCTTTGTAGATTTGACGACTATCGGCGTTGATAATTTCACCGTCCAATTGATGAGCNATATTGATCNCAATNTGGCTTTTNCCGGTACCTGTNGCCCCTAGTATCACTATCATTTTAAATTCTGGGTATCTGATGCCTTCTTNACAATTTTTAGGAAACTATCCACGGTGAGGCTTTCTCCACCGACCAAGACTCCGTCTATTCCTTCAAGCGACAAGAATGAGCTCACGTTCTTGGGATTTACACTACCCCCATACAACACTGGGATATCAGAAGAGCCTTGAATCCCAGAAACCATTTTACGGATGGTTGCGGCTGTGTTTTTGACCTCCTCGGTGTCGGCGGAAATACCCGTGCCTATGGCGTCAATTGGCTCGTATGCGATTAAATAATTGCTCTGCCGACGTATATGGTCGTGGATAGACTCTAATTGGGCTTTGATCCCAGAATATGGATTGAAGGCTGTTCCGTTTTCTTTGGTTACACATATAACGGGAACCAAACCCAGCTCAATTGCTTCTTTAGCTTTTAGGGCAACCATTTCATTCGTTTCCCCTAATATGGTTCTCCTTTCTGAATGCCCAAGCAGGACGTAGTCACAAAACCTGCGTAAATTAGAAGTAGAAATGGAACCGGTAAGACTACTGGTTTTATCCATAGGACCATCCTGAGCACCTATCTTGACGATAGATAGCGAATCCAAAATAGACTTTACTTCTAACAAGGAGATATCATCTGGAAATATAACTATTTCAATATTAAAATATTGATCCACCAGTCGTGAGTATATACCCTCAGCCAACTTTTTACTGGATTCTGAAGATAGGTTATTTTTCCAATTTGCTAATATATACATATATNTTNATATTTANTTACTCTTAAAAGTGCTTCTGCTACTACTTTAACATCCTACTAAATATTCTATTGGAAGGCATTGTTTTACTTCTTAAAAGGGTTTGAATATCAAATTTCAGGGATTTTANCTCTACTTTTGATAANTGTCGATTGTAATATNACTTNTAGGTNATTTATTGTTTAGTTTTGGATAATTATGGTCACTTTTATCTGCATATTAAGCAACTTATNGGGTTTGTTAAATCGGCAGGANAGGTAGTAAAAGGAGTTGGGAATTATANAAAAAACGGCCTACATATACGATGATAAGCATTGATCATTGAAAAATATCGAGCCTGGGATNTTTTGTTACCCGGTAATAGTGCAAATTTGTATGCTCTATTGAGCTAATTATATTTGTAATTTAACCAAATCGTATATTAAGAACTTAAATTAGTGTGATATTTATCTTAGTTACAATTTTGTGTTTATTTTTGGTTTAAATCAAAGAATATGAATTCATAATTAAGGTAATATGAACTATATAAGTGTAGATGTACAGGCAATATTAGGATCCAAGTTAGGGTCCAAATTTATTTAGCTTACCCGCGTGTGATAGAACCAGTAACATGAGTTCTTCGGCCCTGATGTTCCCTATCGTACCCTCTCGACAGCTGTTTTCTGTGAACTTGCCTCCAACCTTGCCCTGGGATAATGTGGAGTTGATCAGAAAGGGTACAGGGTGCCAACTGTGAGAAGAGATATAGGATGGTGTCGAATGGTCTCCACAGATCACTATTACATCAGGTTCTAATTGGACAATTCTTTCAAGTTTTTTATCGAACTCCTCCAGCATAGCCACTTTTTGGCTAAAATTACCGTCCTCCCCTGCACTATCCGCAGGTTTGTAATGCAGGAAAAAATAATCATAACCTTGAGAGAAGTTCCTTTCTAAGGTCTTGATTTCGTCCTCAAAAGTTTGATTCGAGTTTAGTATCTCCATACCCAAAAGGCCTGCAACTCCTCTGTACATTGGGTAGGCGGCTATCGCTGCAGGATTCAGAGCGTAGGATGAGCCGAAATGTGGCAAATCAGGTATATTTGAGAAACCGCGCAGTAAGATGCCGTTCGCACTTCCTTTGTGTTCGCTGAGAATTTCCATACTTCTTTGGGTAAAAAGATTAACTGCCAGTGCTGTCCCAGTCCCTCCCTCAGAGGTTGGATTCGAGACGAAAGGTGCAATACCAGTAATTTGAGGATCGGTATCTGAAACATCGGGAGAGGAAGTTTCTCCCTTGAAAACCAAAACAAACCTGTAATCCATAACGGGATATATTTCGATTCCGAATCCTGGAATCTCAATTTGCTTGAGCAGCTCTACTAGTTCCATGCACTCTTCAGTTGTAATTCTGCCTGCACGTCTATCCAAAATTTTGCCATCAGCGTCCAAAAGGCAAAAATTCCCTCTTGCGGCTATGTCTCCCTTCTCTATAGGGGCTCCTATTCCTAACCCTTCCAGCACTCCTCGACCTAAGAGATATTTAATAGGGTTATATCCAAACAAAGCCATGTGCCCGGGGCCGCTGCCAGGCGTTACACCCGGAAGAACTGGAGTGCTTACACCGCAGGAACTATTAGCAGCTAGCCTGTCTAGGTTTGGCAACACAGCAGCCTCTAGTTCAGATTGGCCTGTTGAAGGATCAGTCATCCCACCTAAACCATCGACAACTATCATGACGATTTTAGAGGCAGTCTGTTTCCTGATACTAGATAAATATTGGAAATCGATCATAATTCCTTAACCTTCTGTCTTATCACGTAGCGAAGCTACTCCTGGTAATTCCTTACCTTCCAACAGTTCTAGAGATGCCCCCCCACCGGTAGAGACATGCGTCATTTGGNCTTGAAGACCAAAAAAATTCACAGCATCTACCGTTGAACCTCCACCAATTATCGATAACATACTCCCATTTGCCAATGCCTTCGCCACTGAATGGGTGCCAGCCCTAGCTTTTTCCCATTCATATACTCCCATNGGCCCATTCCAAAGAATCGTTTCACTTTTTTGGATAATAGATGAGTAATAGTCAGCGGTTGTAGGCCCTATATCTACAATAATGTCGTCATCGTCCAAATCACCAACTGATTTTGCGAGGAAATCGGAATCCTTTAGGAAAGTTTTAACCACTACCACATCAATAGGCAGAATTAAGTTCACGTTGTTTGNAGTNTTTTTGTTTAACAAGGCCTGTGCAAGGCTAATAAAATCAGCTTCTATCGATGAATTTCCGATTTCTTTATTTGAGGCTGCCAAAAAGGTGGCAGCCATTCCTCCCCCAATACAAATGTTGCTTGCTATCTTCGTTAGGCGATTAACGACATTNATTTTGTCTGANACCTTCGCTCCTCCCAACATAGCCGTGAAAGGCAATTTGGGGTTTTTCAGGGCATTTTCTAAATAAGTAACCTCCTTATCCAAAAGTAGACCGGCATATGAAGGCAAGAATTTTGTTATACCCGAAGTGGAGGCATGGGCACGGTGAGCCGCACCAAAGGCATCGTTTATGAAAACTTCGGCTAATTCTGATAGCTGCTCTGCAAAAGCAAGATTGTTTTCTTCTTCCCCTCTATGAAACCGCAAATTTTCTAATAGTAGAATTTCACCTTTACCCAGCTTGGAGGCAGTTGCTGCGGCTTCTTCTGATACGCAATCTTCAACNAACTGTATCTTTTGTTCTAGGATTTCTCCTAATCTTGTTGCGATTGGTTTTAAAGACAATCCAGGGTATCGCTTACCTTTGGGACGTCCTAGATGGGAGCACAATACCAATGAACAACCCTTGTTTATTAAATGTTTTAAAGTCGGTATCGAAGCCTTTATTCGAGTATCGTCGGATATGGTGCTAGTTCCTTCCTGAAAAGGAACATTGTAATCAACTCTCACTAAAGCCCTTTGGNCAGATATTTCAACATCTTCAATGGTCAGCTTGGAGTTCATTCTTTATTCCTCGAGAATTTTTTCCAAATAATCGATTAAACTCCCCGCCTGATTATTGGGGAAATTATTTTTTACGATGGATAAAGCTTCGTCCTTGATGGTGGTATATCGCAGTTTCGCTGGTTCTTTACCTCCCAGATCACTAAGGACATCAAGTACTGCGTCAAGATCNGAATCTTCGAGAACTCGTTTAAAATAGACGTCACCTAATTTTCTTTTCTGAGATGGTGTAGCTTTTTCGATAGCAGCAATCACAGGAAATAATTTTTTCTTGTTCAAAAAATCTATTTTTTGGCTTGAATCGGAGCCCCAGATCTGATTCATATCTAATTTTATTTGCTTCGCTTGCCCAATCAAGTGACCTGACTGAAACAAACCTTCACATGCTTTGGAAGTGAGTCCAGATAACCCTGCCGCCATTGAGAGAGCAGAGCCGTACAAAGCTCCTGTTTTTTGGCCAGCCATCTCGAGATAAGCTGTTACAGAAGTATCAATTCTTTCTTGCATTTCCAAGTCTCTATATCGTCCCTCAAAAGTCACCAGGGCTCCTTTGTCTAGAAAAGACAAGGCTGCATGAGAGGTGCGATCTGAAAAATGCTGCTTATCTAAGTTCAAAAGGGCTATTCTAGCTATGGAATGCATTCCATCTCCGGCATTAATAGCTTGTGCTGGACCCCAAACCCACCAAAGGGAATCTTGCCCATTCCGAGTAGGGTTTCCAGATTGCACGTCGTCATGGATCTCACAAAACGCGTTAAGCATCTCTATAGACATAGCGGCAGGTAGGGTTAACAAAGGATTTCCCCCCAGGGTTTCAACAGCGATTTGTAGCAACATTCCGTGGACTCTTTTGGGGATGGTGAGACCAGGATCTAAACCGTGGATTCCTAGATGATACGAAAGCATATCGTAGAGCGGTAAAGACTTTGAATCCAGATAATCTTTCATCAAGCGATTAATTTCCGCTTGTATTTGATCTCTTGGTTCCATACCGGCCTAACCCCTCTTTTTATCTACCAGTTTTTGTATGTCAGACATAGATATAACACCTTGTCTTATCAGTTTAACCTCATTNTCTTCAAAATGGACTATAGTGGAAGGATCTGACGAGGTAGATTCGCCACCATCGATAATTAGATCTAGAGAGGAATCTTTAAATTGGCGTAGGGCCTCATCTGCTGTGGTGGCTGCCTTTTGGCCACTGATGTTTGCACTGGTCCCAGTAATGGGATTACCTGTTTTTTCACATAGCTTTACTGCTATCTCATGGTTAGGTATACGGAAACCAGCGGTTTTCAATCCTCCTGTGGCCACATCAGGTATGCAATCTGCTTTTNCCAATACCATAGTCAGCGGTCCAGGCCAGAAATTAGAAGCTAAAACCTTGGCTAAAGGAGGGACAAATTCCGAGAAATTGTTCAGCGAGGAGAAATCTTGGATAAAAATTGGGAGTGGTGTGGTAGGGTCTCTTTGTTTCACTTCAAACACTTTTGAGACTGCTATGGAATTTGTGGCTATACCCGCAATTCCATATACGGTATCAGTGGGTATGCAGACGACACCACCTTCCAATAGTATATTAGCAGCATGTTCCAAAGAATCTTTATTTGCGGGTAATACTGTGGTTATGGCTTGGCACCTGTGAGCTGATTTTGGGCGAGTATAACATAGGCGTTTAGGACACAATTATGAACGAAGAGCAAGGATTAGATAGTAGTCGTCGCATAACTTCTAGCGACGACCTTGAAGTTTCAGCTTACCTTGAAATATCTCAAGAAAAAGCAGGGCATGGACCGGCCACTGAAGGCGATATGTCACCCCAGAGAGAATCCATTTTAATTGTAGATTTTGGATCCCAATACAGCCGCTTAATTGCTAGAAGAGTCAGAGAAAATAGTGTTTATTGTGAAATCATTTCCTTTAATACTAACTGGAGTGAAGTCGAGGGTTTAAACCCCAAGGGGATCATACTCTCAGGTGGACCGGCTAGTGTTTATGATGAGACTTCTCCGCTCGCTCCTCTATGGGTTTTTGAATCAGGGTTACCTATTTTGGGAATTTGCTATGGGATGCAGGTTTTGGTTCATCAATTGGGTGGTAAAGTGTCGGCCTCAACCAAGAAAGAATATGGACATGCCGTACTACATCAAAACAAACCAGATGAACCTCTGTTTACGGGGTTACCTCAATCATTACCTGTCTGGATGAGTCATGCTGATCAGGTTACCGAATTACCTCCCGGATTTGTATCGATGGCTCATACCGACAATTCTCCAATTGCTGTAGTCGGTAACGACAAAGGCATTCTGGGGATACAGTTTCATCCAGAAGTTGCTCACACACCGCAAGGTTCAAATATTATTGAAAACTTCCTCACAAAAACCTGCAATATGGGGCAGACATGGACTCCTGATAATTTTGTAGTAGATTCGGTCAATATGATCAGAGAACAAGTCGGAAAAGGTAAAGTGATATGTGCCCTTTCAGGAGGAGTGGATTCTGCAGTAGCTGCAACTTTGGTTCACAAGGCGGTCGGAGACCAATTAACTTGCATATTTGTGAATAATGGCTTGATGAGGAGAGGTGAACCGGACCGTGTAAGGGAAACCTTTGAGAAGTATATGGATATCAATCTCATTTTTAGTGAATCGACAGAAAGATTTCTCACCGGTCTGGCCGGGGTAATAGACCCCGAGAGGAAGAGAAAGATAATAGGAGAAGAGTTCATTAATGTTTTTGATGAAGAAGCCTCCAAATTGGGTGTAGTTGATTTTTTGACTCAGGGAACCCTATATCCGGACGTAATTGAGAGTAAGACGAGTGACAACTCTGTTTCTGCGACCATTAAAACGCATCACAATGTTGGTGGGCTTCCTGACCACATGAAAATGGAGCTTGTAGAGCCGCTAAGGTACTTATTCAAAGACGAAGTTCGACAGGTTGGCTTGGAATTAGGACTGCCTGAGGAAATGGTCTTTAGGCAACCTTTTCCGGGCCCAGGATTGGCCATTCGAATTATGGGGGAGGTGACATCAGAGAAGTTGGAAATTTTGAGAGCTGCTGATTGGATAGTGATGGATGAGATAAAGGCAAATGGCTTATACAATGAGCTATGGCAGACTTTTGCAGTTCTTACGGGGTCCAGGTCAGTAGGTGTTACCGGTGATTTCAGAACGTACGGTCACGTGATTGCTATAAGAGCGGTGAAAAGTGACGATGCGATGACTGCAGACTGGGCTCGCCTGCCTTATGATGTTTTGGCTTCTATTTCCAGTCGTATCTCAAACGAAGTTTCGGACGTGAACAGAGTGGTTTTTGATATAACCAGCAAACCTCCCGGCACCATTGAGTGGGAATGAACTGCAGTAAAAAATGATTGATAATTATTCCGATGAATACTTGAAACAGATACTTGCTGAAGTTAAGTCTATTGCAGTGGTGGGAGCTAGTCTAAATNCTCATCGTGACAGNTTTAAAGTTATAAAAAGGCTAATAGATTACGGCTATAGAGTAATACCTGTGAATCCTAATGAGGTTGGAAACGATATTTTCGGACTATGTTTTTATGCCGATTTGAAATCCATAGATGGACCTATAGATATGGTGGATGTTTTTCGTTCTAGTGATGCTATTATGGGTATTGCTCAGGAGGCTATAGAAATAGGGGCCAAAGTGTTATGGACTCAGTTGGATATCATTAATGAAGAAGCAGCGAGTCTTGCCGAAAAAGCGGGCCTAAAAGTTGTCATGAACCGATGCCCCAAAATGGAATTGGCCAAACCATTTCTGGCCCCTGGCGTTTGGAGTATTCGGACTGGAAAAAAGGACTTAAGGACTAATTGTTAATTAAATTATTATGGTAGACGACNCTAGCATACTACATGTCGAACACACTGATGAAGGCGTGTTACGACTCACAATGGACGATCAGCGAAGTAGAAATGCCTTATCAGAGATTATGATGAAATCTTTGATTGAAGAGTTAACAAAAGNTTCCTCAAACGATGCCGTTAGAGTCGTTGTTATTGCTTCCAATGGCCCGGTATTTAGTGCCGGACATGATTTAAAGGAAATAACCAAAGTTAGAAATCAAAATGATTTTGGAGAAGAATACTTTAAAAAATTATTTGATACGTGTTCGGCATTGATGAAACTAATTGTTGCANATCCTAAGCCAGTGATTGCTGAAGTATCAGGAATAGCGACTGCAGCAGGTTGTCAGTTGGTTGCTAGTTGTGATCTTGCTACCTCTTCAGATTCAGCACAGTTTGCTACACCGGGAGTGAATATCGGTTTGTTTTGTTCCACTCCTATGGTTGCATTGTCTCGAAATGTNAGTAAGAAACATGCGATGGAAATGCTTTTNACCGGAGACATGATTAATGCAAAAAAAGCAAAAGAGATTGGCTTAATAAATNATTATTTTCAAACAGAAGAATTAACTACGGAGACTATGGTTTTAGCTAACAAAATCGCTAGCAAATCATCCTCTACAGTGTGTGTGGGTAAAGGCGCTTTTTATACTCAGTCTGAATTAGATTTATATGCAGCTTACGAATACACCTCTCAGGTAATGGTGAAAAACATACTTCAGGAAGATGCTAAAGAGGGTATTGACGCATTCCTTGAAAAGCGATCTCCTAAATGGGAATGAACAAAACAACAAAACTCCCCATTTTTGACAGCCATTTTCACATCATTAGTAAAGGGTATCCTCTTGAATTAAACAATGGATATCTTCCAGATGAGTTTAGTATCAACGATTACTATAAACGCATTTGTAGTTACACTTCAGTAGGAGGGGCAGTAGTATCCGGCTCATTTCAAGGATTTGACCAAACATATTTGATCGCGGCCTTGAAGACGTTAGGGTCAGGGTTTGTAGGTGTAACCCAGCTCCCTGTAACTGTGAGTGATGAAGAAATATTGAATTTAGACAACCATGGGATCAGAGCGGTAAGATTTAATTTAAACAGAGGGGGATCTGCCGGAGCCGAAGATTTGATCTCTATGGCGACGAGGATCTATGATCTAGTCGGATGGCATGTGGAACTATATCTAGGACCCGAGTCACTCTCTCATTTGCAGGATAAAATTCCTGCTTTGCCCAAAGTCTGTATTGACCATCTAGGTATATCTGATTCTAATCTTGAAATACTTTTAAATCTTATTCGAGATGGATTGGCTATTAAAGCTACTGGGTTTGGTCGGGTAGATCTGAATGTAGAGGAAGCCATAACGAAAATACATAAAGTAAGCCCGGATGCGTTGATGTTTGGGACTGATTTACCTTCCACTCGAGCACGCCGAGTATATTCGGATCAAGACTTTGACACTGTACTTGATGTGTTGGGAGAAAATGAAGGCCAGAAAGTATTTAGTGAAAATGCCATAAACTTCTATGGGGTAGAAAAAACTCGAGCATAACAATATCATTTGGAAGGTAATCTAGCTTGAAAATACTGCTTATTGGTAGTGGTGGCAGGGAGCATGCCATTGCTTGGAAAATTAATCAGAGTCCTAAACTAGAAAAGCTATTCATAGCTCCCGGAAATGCCGGCACGAAATCAATTGGCACCAATGTCGAAATTGCCGACACAGACATTGAAGCACTGAAGAATTTTGCCTTGGCGAGAGAAATTGATTTAACTATTGTTGGGCCAGAAGCTCCCTTGGCTTTGGGCATAGTGGATGTTTTTGCGGAGGCAGGACTTCCTATTTTTGGACCAACAGCTTCTGCCGCCAAGCTGGAATCCAGTAAGTCTTTCGCAAAAAATGTTATGGAAAAATGGGATATCCCAACCGCCTTACACAAAGTTTTTCAGGATTCTGAGGATGCTAATTCATACCTGGAAGGCCTGAATTCCTTTCCTACAGTTTTAAAGGCAGACGGACTGGCAGCGGGAAAAGGTGTATATATTTGCCAACATAAATCCGAAGCTGTAACTGCACTTCAAGACATAATGGTCTCAAAGGTGTTTGGTGATGCAGGAACAACCTTGGTAATAGAAGAGTTTTTAGAGGGTTGGGAGCTAAGTGTGTTTGCATTTACGGATGGAGAATCCATTTCCGATCTGGTTGCTGCTTGTGACTACAAAAGGATCGGGGAAGGCGATACAGGCCCTAATACGGGAGGGATGGGTGCNTTTTCTCCACCTAGGATTTGGGACCAAAACCTAAAAGACCAAATTAGAGATTTGGTGATTAGGCCGATTGTTGAAGCAATGAGAACCGATCATGAGCCTTTCGTTGGAACAATATTTGCTGGAATGATGATTACAGCGGAAGGTCCAAAAGTTGTGGAGTTCAATTGCAGGTTAGGCGACCCCGAAACCCAGGTCATTTTGCCCCTTCTTAGAAATGATATTTTGGAGATATTCGAAAGCTGTGTGAACGGACGATTGAAGTCCGTTAAGGTTGAGTGGAGAAAAGATGCGAGTGTTGCTGTAGTATTGGCATCAGGTGGGTATCCTTCAGCATACACAACGGGTTACCCTATCGACGGGCTGCCATTGGGTGTAGATTCGGTAAATATATTCCATGCTGGAACAAAGCTAGACGAGGAAGGTAGAATTGTTACTAATGGAGGCCGGGTACTCGCTGTTAATGCTTTGGCACAGGATATCAATCAAGCAGCTGACGTAGTATATGAAAATATCCGAGCAATTACCTTTAGNGATATGTACTATCGGACAGATGTATCGAAATAAATTTAGGGTGTAGTGGTTTAGAGAAATTTAATGATTGAACGTTACTCTCGACCGAAGATGAAGTCTGTTTGGTCGGACAAAAATAAATATGACAAGTGGCTGAAAATAGAGATAGCTGTCTGCGAAGCTTGGAATAAAGCAGGATTGATTCCGGATGACGACATAGTCAAAATCAGAAAAGCTAATTATGATTTCGATCTATTTTACGAAATATTGGATCGTACAAAGCACGATATGACCGCTTTCCTGCAATCTACAACGGCCAATTTGGGCCCNGAGGGGCGCTGGCTACACCAAGGACTTACTACAAGTGATGTTTGGGATACCGCGACAAGTCTACAACTGGTCGAAGCAGCGCAACTTTTAGATTTTGAATTAGAGCAACTAGAATCTGCGCTAAAACACACAGCAGTTAAACACAAAAATACTCTGATGATGGGCCGGACCCACGGGGTTCATGCAGAACCTATTACTTTTGGGCTGAAAATGGCCCTTTGGTGGGATGAAGTGAAGCGAGGTAGAACAAGACTTCATGAGGCCACTACCNGCATATCCGTCGGAAAACTTTCAGGCCCTGTTGGCACACATGCTACGGTTTCACCATCAATAGAAAAGGATGTATGCGATCTTCTAGGCTTGTCCCCTGCACCGGTATCTAATCAGGTTATCCAAAGGGATCGGCATGCACATTTNATTACTACNTTGGCCTTGGTCGCCGCAACACTAGAGAAAATCGCTACTGAAATTAGAGGCTTACAAAGGACAGAAATNAGGGAGGTAGAGGANCCGTTCACGGAGGGCCAAACAGGATCCTCNTCGATGCCACATAAAAGGAACCCAGAGTTGACTGAGAGAGTATGTGGGTTGGCTAGGCTCATTAGAGGTCATTCCATAACTGCTATGGAAAATGTGGCTTTATGGGGTGAAAGAGATATTAGCCATTCATCTGCTGAAAGGGTGATACTNCCAGACTCCTGCATGGCACTAGANTACATTACCAATTTGCTGACGGGAGTAATAGANGGATTACGAATTTATGAGGATCGTATGCTGGAGAATATGGAACTCACTAGAGGTTTGTTATTTTCTCAGCGGGCCATGCTTCTGCTGGTGGAAAAAGGACTTGCTAGAGAAGACTCTTACAAGATAGTTCAAGAGAATTCCATGAAAACTTGGGACGATGGATTGGATTTCAGGAAATTAATATCAAATGATCGTAGGGTGACCGACATCGTGTCTGCTGAAGAATTAGCTGAGCTTTTTGATTACTCGCATTACACAAAGTACGTTGATGATATTTTCGATAAGGCTTGTCTTAGTTAACTATGTCAATNGATAGTTCGGATACTCTATTAGAATCAAACCTTGCTAACTTAATACACAGAGGCAAGGTACGTGACACCCATTGTATCGATGAAGAAACTTTACTTATGGTATCCACTGACAGGGTATCGGCTTACGATGTTGTGATGCCCAATGCGATACCAGGGAAAGGGGCGATATTAAATCAGATGTCGGTATTTTGGTTTGGAATGACAAAAGATATCGTTCCTAACCATTTAATTAATTTTGCTATGGATATGGAANATANGGATCTTCCTGCCAATGTACGANGACGATCTATGATAGTAAAAAAGGCNGAGCGAATCGATATTGAATGTGTGGCCCGNGGATATATAACAGGATCTGCCCTGCAGGAATACCAAGAAAGTGGGAAGATAGCTGGAGTTGAGATGCCTGTAGGTATGAGGGAAGGAGACCTTTTTGAACGGCCAATTTTTACTCCCGCCACCAAAGCTGAAACTGGCCATGATGAGAATATATCCTTAGAGAATATGGAGGATATGATCGGGGGAGAATTAACTCATATGTTGAAACGTATGACGTTGGAAATATACCAATTCGCACACAGATACGCGCTTAAAAAGAATATAATAATTGCGGATACAAAAATGGAATTTGGGTTTATCGACGGGAGATTGAGTTTAATTGATGAATTGTTAACCCCGGATTCTAGTAGGTTCTGGGATAAAAACTCCTATTCTCCAGGTAACGCACAGTCGAATTATGATAAGCAATTTGTGCGAGATTGGTTANTTAACCAAGGATGGGATAGGGAGCCTCCCGCCCCTAAATTACCTGAGGATATTGTTAACAAAACGAGTATACGTTATCGGGAAGCTTTCGATAAACTTACAGAGACTGACCTANGATAAAAAAAATTAAATATGGTGTTTTNATAAAAGAACATGAGTACACAGAATTCTAAGAATAGGCCTAGCCCAACCCAAGCACGTGCCGCCCGTCGAGAAAGAAGACAAAACCGNAGNAAATTTACCAGAGTCTTTATAGGTTTNGCTATTGGGGGTGTTGCCCTTTTACTTATATTAGGGCTTATTTTGCCTATGCTTGGTAATTTAGGTGGTTCAGCTGATGCTGATAAAGTGCCTGATGGGCCAGGAAAGCAGATCGAATCTGACGGTCAAGATCATATTGACGAAGGTTCAGAACATCCATCATACAGAACTGTACCAGCTGCATCTGGTTGGCACTACCGGCAACCACTTGCCCCNGTTTCATGGGGAATACATACAGAATATATTCCAGAGGAGAAACGAATTCATAACCTCGAGCATGGGGGTATTTCCATAGTATATAGCTGCGCCGAACCGATTAGTGATGAATGTAAGCAACTGGTTGAGTCATTGACGAGCATAGTCGATAGAGCTAGAGAGGCTAATTTGAAAGTAGTAATGTCACCATATCCCGGAATGGCTACTAAAATAGCTCTGACGGCATGGACTTTTATTGATGCTTTTGATGAGTTTGATGAGGATCGGATAAAAGACTTCATAAATGCTCATGAAAGTTCACCTAACGCACCAGAGAGGTATGCTAACTAGACCATGGCCTTTGCCGCGAAGATATACGTTAGTTTGAAATCTACTGTTAGTGACCCACAAGGNGCGACTGTTTCAGGAGCCCTGTCTCAACTGGGGTTTGATTCCGTTAAAGATGTCCGGGTTGGGAAATATATAACTTTACACATCGACAAATCTTCACAAAAAGAGGCAGAGTCAGTTGTNTTTAATATGTGTGAGCAGTTATTGGCCAATACTGTTATAGAGGAATACAGCTTCGAGCTNCAGGAGCTGTAATCAATCGCTGATCGTACCTTTTGTGCTAGATATTCCTTTTCCCTGCCGCGGATCAAGCGTAAGGGCGGATTTCAGAGATCTAGCAATGCTTTTGAATGAAGCCTCTGCGATATGATGGTTGTTTATTCCCGCCATGACTGTAAGGTGCAGGTTAAACCCACCTTCCCTTGAAAAAGTCTCCATAAAATGTCTAATCAGGTCTGAAGGTAAAGCCCCCAGGTCACTTTCCGTGAGCGGTGAGTCTATAATTGANTACCCTCTTCCACTGTAGTCTATGACGGTCAGTACTAATGCTTCATCCAATGGCACAAACGTGTGACCCATTCTCACTATCCCCTTGCCTTCGCCTACGGCCTCCTTAAAGGATCTTCCTAACACAATGGCTGTATCTTCGACGAGGTGATGCCAACCGACATGAGTGTCACCTGATGCATTAATTTCGAGATCGATTAACCCATGCCGAGAAATTTGAGCTAATAAATGATCGAACATTCCATTACCGGTTTCAATGTTGTAATTGCCGGTACCATCCAAGTTTACTTTTACCGATATATCGGTTTCGTTCGTTTCNCTTTTTGTTTCAGAGGTTCTACTCATTTTTATTATCCCGTTAAACTATTATCTTCATAGCCCCTATTAATTTATCAGTGTCTGAGGCCGTACCGATAGCGATTCTGAAGCAATCCCCTAGTCTAGGGGAGTTAAAGTTCCTAACGAATATACCCTTTGCAGCTAATTCAACATATACTCTTTGTGCCTCATTTTTTTCGAATTCGCACATTAAATAGTTACCACTAGAAGGCCAAGCTTTTACACGTGGTAGGTTATTTATTAGCTCAAACATCCTTTCTCGCTCCCCTATTATTTTTTCGACATTGCTTAGGAGATAGTTCACGTCTTCGAGTGAAGCTATAAGTGCAGCTTCGGCGGCAATATTGACGTTATATGGGGGTTTTACATCCATGAAATATTTCGCCAATTTAGCGTGCATGATACCGTAACCAACCCTCAGTCCAGCCAACCCTGCCCATTTGCTCATAGTTCTAAGCACAATTAGATTTTCATTTTGTGAAATTAAATGTTGGACAGTCTGGCCTGAAAACTCGTAATAGGCTTCGTCGACTACCACTAAAAGCCCGGTGCTGAGTAGATCAGTCACTTGGGACTCAGTAGCTATATTACCTGTTGGGTTGTTCGGGGAAGTCACAAAAATGACCTTTGTTTTGTCATCTATGCTATTCAAAACTGAAGGTACATCTATATCGAATTGCTCGTCCCTTTGCACCAGTGTGATTTTCCCCCCTGCCACCCTTGCGCAAAAGCTATACATGCCAAAGGTCGGTTCGCAGTCTAGGATTTTGTCTCCTTCCGATATAAATAGCCTGAAAATTAGATCTATTAGTTCGTCGGCCCCTGAGCCAACAACAATATTTTCAGATGGCATACCGGTGTAACCNGATAAGGCGATCCTCATATTTGTTTGGTTTGGATCNGGGTAGATATGAAGCGGGGTTTTGGCGACGGCATCCAAAGCTTTTTGAGAACCGCCATAGGGGTTTTCATTCCCATTTAGCTTTATGATTTCTGATTCCGGGATACCACTTTTCTTCGCTAAAGCNTCTGGGGCCTCCATGGCTTCATAAGTTTTTACATCGACGAGATGTGGCCGGATAATTTTTTGTATATCAACTATTTCCATATGTATAGCCTTTATCTGAAAAGTTGTAATCAACTACATTATAGGACTAGTTAAGTTCGATTCTTATCTCCGCTGCCTCTGCGTGTCCAGTCAACCCTTCTTCTCTTGCTATCACTGANGCCACANGCCCTAATTTNGAAGAATTTTCAGAATCGATAGTAACCACAGGCATAGTCTTGAGAAAGCTTTGTACTCCTAATCCAGAGTTGAACCGAGCCGTGCCTGCAGTAGGCATGACATGGCTTGGGCCGGCTCCATAATCTCCGAGTACTTCATGCGATAATTCTCCAACAAAAATCATACCGGCATTTTTTATTGCCGGGACTAACTTCTCTGGATCTTTAGTAGCGANACAAACGTGTTCAGGGGCGAATGAATTTGATAATTCCAAAGCCTCTCCAAGGTTATTGACTATAGATATAAGACCCTGCGTTTCAATTGATTTGGTGGCTATTTCTGATCGGTCTAATCTGGATAGACGTAAATGAATCTCGGCCTCTACATCCGCAGCAATCTTTGGAGAGGTGGTTATGAGGACCGGACGAGCTAAGGAATCATGCTCAGCTTGGGCGATTAAGTCCGCGGCACACAANGTTGGGTTTGCGTGTTCATCGGCGATCACTACGGTCTCTGTAGGGCCGTAGAGACCATCGATGCCAACCTCTCCATAGACAAGTTTTTTTGCCAAAGTTACAAACACGTTACCTGGGCCACATATAAAATCTACTTTCGATACTGATTCGGTACCGTAGGCCAACGCCCCAATGGATTGGGCTCCTCCTACGCAGTAAACCTGATCTACTTCGGATATATATGCTGCCGCTAGCACGGAGGCATATTCCAAAGGACTCTTAGGCATCGGACATGTTATAGCTATTTCCTCAACACCTGCTACTCTGGCTGGTATAGCTGTCATTAGCACTGTGGAAGGATATCTTGCAGTACCACCTGGTATATAGGCAGCCGCTGAATTTACAGGAACATATCTTTGACCATACCCTTCGAGATTATCGTGCCAATCGGTTGGCATGGATCGTGCATGAAAGTTTTTTATGCGATTNGCCGAAAACTCTAGAGCTTCCCGGAGATTCGAAGGTATGTGTGTGTAGGCATTTTCAAGGTCNTTTTTTTCCATAAATACCTGTTTCAGATTTTGCCCATCTATCTTTGACGAAAGATCATAGATAGCTTTATCTCCATCTGTTTTAACCTTAGCAAGTATTTCCTTTACATAATCCAATAAACTCAATTTNTCCCCAAATATAGCCTCAGANAATTGTGAGATGTATTTGGGGTCCCCTTCTAAATCTATNCCCCTATTTTTTAAAAGNATATCTAGAGATTGCTCAANTCCGGTTGCTTTTCTCATAAGGTAAACTCTTTGAGAGCTTTGTCTATATTTTCCAAACTCTGATTTGAAAATTCCTCCATAATTCCATTTGGGAGCCTTTGGAGAATATCATCTATGCCCCCGTCAGGGTCAGCGATGAAATCCTTTGCAAGCCCTACCACTGGATGCTGTGAATCTCCTTTGGCGATTCTGTTTGCCATGAATTCTAGCCTGTCCCATGAGAATTCCCGGTTGAGCAAAGAGGATATCCAATTCTGCCATTCTTCCATCGGTTCNTCCCGAAGGAATTCCACATCTATCTCTGTGTCACATGATTGGACATGGGCCAAATTGTTTTCCAAAGTTTCCCAATAAGATTTGTCCAATTGCATTTGAAGCGCTCGGTCCAAAATAAGACCTTGATTTCTGTCACCAAAAAGATTCACATCTGAAAAAAACGGACGAAACATTGTTGTAATCCATGTTTCGTCTAAAATCAGATGAGAGGCATATCCAGCCATGAATGACCTAGTATGNCTGTCCTTTCCGTTGAGATTATTAAGTTGAGGGTGCAAGGATTGCATGTTTCGTATTCCATCCCCTACCCTATCAAAATCCAGCTGTACAAAGTGATATAAAGATCGATCTTGTTTTGTTATCACTCTTATGTCTGGAGCTGTAGACCCTAAAAGATATACATCCAGATTCTTGCTCAAATCGAGATCGTTGTATTTTCGAAGNGATTCAAATGAAAAATGTATATGGGTCGGCAAATTAGGCATATTTATAGACTGATTTTTTACTTTTCTTTCTACAGATTGTACCTGACATTAATCCTAGTTGATCGGCCCTCAAAGTAGCCTGTAATTGTCTTTATAAACTGTTTTGCTTTATTACGTTTGGTTATATTAGATGACAAATCGTTTGTGTTACCGATCAAACAAGCCTCTGATTCAATAATTGTCCCACCTTGTATTGTTTTCAGTTGGTTTTCTTCCATGGTTGTGCCTGTTGAAGTTATGTCAGCTATTATGTCAGCAAAGCCCATTTCTGGAGCAAGCTCCAATGTTCCGCTTAATCGGACTAGTGAAAAATAATTTATTCCATGAGAGAGTAAATATCTTTCTGTAAGACGTGGTGATTTGGTTGCGACCCTCATACTCAACCCTCGTTCTCTGAATTCCACTGCAACTTCGGCCACGTCAGCGATAGAGCTCACATCTGACCACGAATTAGGAATTCCAAGGGCAAGGGAGCAATCACCGTATTTTAGATCTCCTAATATTATCGTCGTTGGTAGGTTCTCTTGCCTAAGTTCTAGATAGCGATCTTCACCNAGTAANCCGANATCTGCACTACCGTCTTCTATGGTGGCTGTTATGTCAGCGCTTCTAAGCAGCAGGACAGTAACTCCCGATAAATTTGGGATATNAGCTATGTATCTTCTTTTACTTTCCCTCGTGACGGATAGCCCAACCTTTTCCATGAATTCCAAAGTTGATTCATACATGGCCCCATCACTCGGAATAACCAATTTCAGTTCAGTGGTTTCTGACATCATTTTTGTTCATCCNCCGTGGTTATTGAAAGTATCGAATCCACGTTCACTGCAAAACCTGTTGCTGGTATTTCTCCNGGGCCGCCTAAAAGTTTAACCAGCCCATCGTATCTCCCTCCCCCTCCCAGCAGAATTGATTTCTTGTCTAACACGTGTTCCATATCAAAAATGATACCTGTGTAGTATGTAAATCCACGTTGTGCAGCGCAATCGACAATGAAATCNACTTCCATATCAGTTACGTTAGCNGACTCTTTTATCACAAGTTTAAAATATTCTGCAGCATCTTTGTGAATAGGCTCAGCGGTCAGATTATTCAAAATGTTGTTGATATCTCCTGAGAAAGCTNTCAAGAATAAGGAAAGTTTTCCCAGTGCTTCTGAATACTTTTCAACTGAGAACGAATGTGATTGTTTTCTCAGGGATCGGTTACTTATTTGTTCAAATGTTCGCCTACCCANACTACTCATCGGGGTTTTTGCAGGTTTGAAATTTGTTGAATCATGATGGTTGTCTCCAGGATTTATTAGCCCTATCCCTGAAGCCATTTGTGCCAAACCCACTATTCCACTCTCATTTTCGGCTAAAACTTGTAAATTTGAGAGTGTGAATCCTATCAAAGCTTCACTCAGATCGAAATCTTNAAGTATTGATCTTATGTAACCCATATGACCTAGTTTTATTGTAACTTTCTCTAAACCGGATTCACCCAAAGCGAGCAAGCCAAGCTTAAGAATTTCNACATCGGAACCTATGCTGGAATCACCAATTATTTCGCAGCCTTGCTGGGTAAACTGTCTCTGATTCAACCCTTGATTGGAATCAGAATATCTGAAAACTGGACCGAGATATTGCTTTTTGACGGGGTTTTTATGAACGGCCTCGTTTGAGACATAGAATCTTATCACTGAAGATGTAAATTCAGGTCTGAGGCTGACACTTATGCCGCCTGGTTCTACGAAAGAATATAACCGACTAGTAAGCTCACCNCCGGACTTCATTGCATACAGTTCAGTTGATTCCATTATTGGGCAATCAAATATATCGTAGCCATANTTTGTGAGAATCGCATTTATCTTNGCGGTTAAGTTTAATTTGGCGTGGTGCATCTCTGGCGATGCATCTACCATGCCAGGGAGGATCGATGTACTAAGATTTAGATCTTGTTTTGCTGAATCCATTGTCCATAAATACTACAATAGGCATGTTAATTTTAGTATGGTGAAATCATGGCTTCAAATGCGGCTGTCGCATCAGGTAGGTGATTTTGCAGTCCCCAAAAGAGGAATTAATATTGGAATCTTGTAGTTGGCACGAGCAATTTAAGAAAGGTAACTATCTTGCCAATCGNGGAGATCATGTTGAGGCTATAAAGTGTTTTCTAGTAACTATCAGGCACAATCCTGAACATGCTATGGCCTGGAACAACATAGGAGTGGCGAAACTTTGTTTGTCTAAACCAGACGAGGCTGTNATCGCTTTCGAGAAGGCCTTGGAAATAGATTCGGACTACCGAGACGCGTTGCATAACAGGGCCTTAGCTTATTCTGATGTCGGTGAATTAGATTCCGCAATGGATGATTTGAACCGAGTTATCTCACTGGATCCTGAACATTGGGCCTCATACAAACATCGCAGCATACTTAACCAGATGCTCGGGGATTCAGAACAAAGTTTTAAGGATTATATTAAATTTAAAGACTTGACTCATGGAAACTAGCNTTATAGTAAAAGGTGAAATCGGATCATGAAACTATAAATAGATATAAAATAAATCGAAAATGGAGACGGAAATGACAGAGTTGCAAAATAGTTCTGGTCTAACAGTTTCTGTTGTGGGGGGAAGCACATCAGATTTCCCACTTTTGGAGCAAGCAACAGAAATTTTAGATCAATTGTCCATTGGAAATGAGCTTCGGGTAGTTTCCGCTCATAGAACTCCTGATTGGCTTTATGAATATGCCGAAACAGCTGAAAGCCGCGGGATTAAAGTTATCATTGCCGGTGCTGGAGGCGCCGCTCATTTACCAGGCATGCTTGCGGCAAAAACTATAATTCCGGTCATAGGAGTACCGGTGCCATTGGAACATTTAAAGGGGATGGATTCTTTGATGTCTATCGTGCAAATGCCCAGAGGGGTTCCTGTTGCTACCGTGGCCATCGGGGGTGCAGAGAACGCAGCTATCCTGGCGGCAGAGATAATAGCTGTTTCCGATTCTCAAGTAAGAGATAAATTAAAATCTTGGCGNAAAAANCTNACTGAAACCGTCTTGAAAAACCCGGAAGCCAAGGGTAACTAGGTAATGTCATCAGTAGTTCCACTGGTCCCTCCTGGTTCCACATTAGGNATGCTNGGTGGGGGNCAATTGGGAGGATTTTTTACTGAAGCGGCCTTGAGAATGGGTTATAAGGTGGNGGTTTGGGACCCTGATCCACTGGCCCCTGCCAAGCGGTATGCNACCCATTCNATTGATGCATCGTTTGATGATGANGAACAAATAAAGAATTTTTCCAATATTGTGGATGCTATTTCTTTGGAATGGGAAAACGTTCCCAACCAGCTCGTATCGAAATTAGAAGATGGTAATCTGGTCAAACCAGGTAGCAAAAGTTTGAAACTGGCTCAAAACAGNATTGAAGAGAAAACCTTCTTGTCGTCGAATAAATTTCCAGTAACCCCTCATGAATTTGTGTTGAATATGGAAGAATTCAAGGGTATAAAGGTGCCTAAGCCCTGGATCGTGAAGACAGCTACACTTGGCTATGATGGTCACGGGCAGTGGAAAGTTGGAAATGACACCCAAGAGAACGAATTATTAAAGATAATCCATGGTGAATCTTGGGTTATTGAAGCAGTTGTCGATTATCGCCTTGAGATGTCTGTGATAGTTGTTTCGGATGGCACGGGNGGNTTGATTGCATACCCACCAACNGAAAATACCCACGANGNAGGCATACTCCGGATGAGTATCTCTCCCCCAAGACTAACAAANGAGATACAAAACAGGGCTGTAGANCTGGCGAAAGAATTGATTGGAAGNNTAGATGATGCGGGAGTGTTTTGTGTTGAGATGTTCTTAACCACAACAGATGAAATACTTGTGAATGAGATAGCGCCAAGGCCACATAATTCCGGCCACCACACTATAGATGCTTTCAGTATTTCACAATATGAAAACCAGGTAAGAGCTTTAGTGGGATTACCAGTTATAAAACCAGACTTTTTGAATGCTTCGGTTTTACTTAATATCCTAGGAGAAGAAGCGAATAAATTGAACGATTCGGATCATAAATTCGAATTGTATTCGGACAGTTCTGCAAGATTATATATGTATGGTAAACAATCGGTCCGTACTAGAAGAAAAATGGGACATGTTATGTTTCTTGGAGATTCAGTGGAATCTCTTATTAGAAAGGCGGAAAATACTCTAATAGCACTTAAAGATTGAGTGTTTTCCCCATTCTGACAATTATGTCAGACCCTTCACAGTAGAATACAGATTGCGGTTTTTGGTCAGAAAGAAATGAATATCTATCCCCATAAATTTTTTCGAAGTCAAATGTAATTGAGTAGTCGTCGACTTTTGAGACTGTCCATTGCGGATGTTCTACTTCGTATTCCACTGTCTTTTTGGAGTTTCTACTAGCGAATCCCCAATAATGTTCTGTTATGTAGGCCTCCAAACTATCCGGGGCTGGCACTTTCTCTGGGTTAGTAACAAATGCTGAAAACTTATTGCTTAAATCCGCCTCCCTTATTTCGTAGCTGATCATTTGACTTGAATTTGGCCTCGACTCAACAGAGCTATGCATGTCTTTGCTTTGGTAATTTTCACCGTAAAGTAATCTAGCTATAGTACTCACTAACCAACTCGGGACAATTTCTTTTATGAACACGACACCGTTTTTGCTTTTTTGATTCCCTGCTCCACGTACATAAAATCTTAGGTTGACCTCGTCAAAATTTCTCCAACCGAAGGTGGGTATTCCTAAAATACGAGTCTTGGAAAAACGGAAAGCTACCAGGCTTAAGAATGTGCTGCCGTTCCAGGAATCTTGGCTTGTGCCGGTCGGAACGTAGGAGCTAAGCAAATTTGCGTCTACTACGTAGTTGGCAAACAATATATGACTCCATTCAGCTCGAAGGAAAACTGGTCTTTTTTGGGTATTCGATTCACTCAAGGAACTTATGCGACTCCTCTGGGGAGGGTATGCGACAGATATCTCTTCTCCCGAACCATCGATACCGTCTTTTTGCTACTGTGTCATAGACAAGGTTTCGGAGGGATGATGGTATCAATATAAGCAATTTTGAGATCTTATAAATTCCACCTAAGGCAACCAAAATTTCTATCACCGCATCCGATCTGATAGANACTTGATCTNCTTTGAGGACTACTATGCTATCTAGGGCTTCAAGTNTGCNTTCACTATATCCATGCNTGAGTAATNCATTTNNACCTCCATTTGANTGGAGGGAAGTGAANGTAAAAANATTTTTNCTATCTCGTTTGATCAGAAAATCAACCCATGANTTACATAGAAGACAATGCCCATCAAAACATATCAAAAAGCTATCGGATTCTACTTCTGGATNNCTCATTTTACTGAGCAGTCATTCCGCCGTCTATGACTAATTCTGAACCAGTAACGAAAGAAGACTCATCAGAGGCTAAATATATTATTCCGTTGGCAATTTCATCCGCCGTTCCAATCCTACCTAATGGAACCTTATTAATCCTCAGGGCCAATGCATCTTCATCGGCGAACAAAGGCTTCGTTAGCGGAGTATTTGCATATCCGGGATGAACCGAGTTCACTCTTATTCCGTCTTTTGCATACTGCATAGCTGTATTTTTTGCCAGAAGTCTCACTGCTCCTTTAGCAGCATGGTATGCCGTAGAGCTCTGGCTACCAATGAGGCCATTTATTGATGATAAGTGAATTATTGACCCTTGGCCTTGTTTGATCATTACCGGAATGACAGCTTGTGTACCTAAGAATGCTCCTTTTGCATGGACATCCATTTGGGCATCCCAGATATCCTCGGTGGTTTCTTCCACCCGCTCAACTGATGCGGTACCAGCGCAGTTAACCAAAATGTCTAGTTGGTCAAAGGTATCCACTGCAAAGTCTACTGCTGCTTTCCAGTCTGAATCTTTCGTTACGTCCAATTTTATAAATTCGACCTGACCTTTTTCCTCTTTTATTTGGTCTATGGTTTTCTGTCCGTTGGCTGTATCGATGTCTGCAATCACCACTTTTGCCCCCTCTTGGACAAATTTCCAGGCACAGGCTCCACCGAATCCCATTAATTCATTTTTCACACCATTAGCCCCGCCACTTATTAGTGCAACCTTGTTCTTTAGCCGCATATGATTTTCCCCTTTTTACTTATTTTCTTCGTATAAGTTGCTTTTTATTACTAACTAATCATTCAAAGCATAAATATGGAGCCAGGGAATCCGAAATATTGTTGGCCATAATCGAATAGCCTTCGTTATTTGGATGCAGATTGTCAGGAAGCAAATTCTCATATTGGTTATTGAATATATCCAAACCGTCTACATAGTGGATATTCACATCTCCCAATCCTTTTAAAATATCAACCGAGTTTGCTATCTCACTCCTCATTACCTGAAGGGTCATGCCTACCTCGTTAAGGGTGTCTTCTCTACCTGGCGAATAAATTGGGGACATTACTATGATAGGAGCATCTATATGTTTTTCACGCAAAATTTGAACAAATCCCAGAATACCTGGTTGAAATGTACGTTGATTCAATGAAGATGCACCATATATGTTTATACCTAAACAAAGAGAGATTATATCTGCAGGGAGATCTCGGATTGTGCGGGCGATCATTGGGTCTAGGTGGCATTGTCCGCCATACCCCATACATGTCAAATCTAGATCGTTTTTTCGAGCAACTAACGCCGGCCATGTCTGACTAGGTGAATTAGCAGTTCTACATTGAGTAATAGAGCTCCCATAGGTGACCCATTTCGTGTCTTTCGGCCCTTTTGGTTCAGTTAATATTGCATCGTTCTCTATTACCAATTTCTTAATTCTTAGTTCTCCCCACTGTGGTAACCAAATTTGAATTGCTTTATTTTTTGAACCTAGATTTTCTACTCTCAGAAAATTCAGATTGGCTGTCGGTAATGTAGCCAGTAATTCTCCGTCACAAAATATATCTACTGGACTCCTATCCGGTATGGAATCAAAAAACATTTCCAAATATGAGGTGTTGCTCCCAAATTCAAGCCGTACCCCAGCGGGCATTGCAGCACGTTCGACAAGTTGCCATGCGAATAGATCCTTTTCAGTGAAAGGGATTCTCCAAGGCATGACTCCTTCCTTGGTAGTCTCTGTTGAAACTACCCCTTTCCATTTCAGTCTTGTGTCATCAGGATTTATAGTTTTGCCCATTCTTGAATTCCTCTTAGAAATTATGTTGTCATAACAGGTGCATTCATGTGGGTAAGGGTATATATTTGCTGGCTGTATTTCCAGATATTCGTACCGTTTTAAAGATGATAGCCATAACTAGAATTTTCAGTAGCTTCAAAATAAAAAATTACCGTTACCTTTGGGCGTCCGATTGCTTACAGGCCTGGGCGGAATATATGGAACTCATAGTCCTGTCCTGGCTCATATTAGAAATATCCAGCTCGCCACTTCTTGTAGGACTTTACGGTGCTTTGAGATTTATGAGTACCATTATGTCCCCCATTTTTGGTGTTATTGTGGATAAGTTTGATCGGAAAATGCTCTTAGTGCTGATCAGAGGATCATTTGCTTTAAATGGGATAGTTATCTTGTGCATTACATTTGCAGGTGTCCTGACCACTACAGCCATATTAATCAT
>PAON01000012.1:0-27449 GCA_002708495.1 Dehalococcoidia bacterium
AATTTTCGATCCTGAATTGCCCTCTAAATTCCTTTCCTTTTATGAAAAGACAATTGGAGAGGAATTGAAAATCCCGGTTATGTGGGGTATTCAGATGGTAGAAAAAGATACTATTTCATTTGCGAATGTCCCGAGATGGGTACACCAAGATCTGGAAGAGGGAGGTTCATCATATGAAATCACAATCGATTTGGTTAAAAGACACTTAGACCTTGGGATTGATACCTTTTATCTTGTTCCAACAATTTATAAAGGTGGGAGAAGAGATTATTTGTCAGCGCAGGCGGTGATAGAAGATATCGAGTAATTGCTTCTATCACGGAGGTGATATATATATCAGGGGTATTCTTAGACGAAACGTCGTTGACCTTCATCCGACCCCATTTTATAATTCGGCCTTGTGATCGATACTACAAAAGAGGTGAACATTTTGGCTAACGAAACAGGTAAGCGTTATTCTTGTGGTAAATGCGGATCGGAATTTGTTGTCACAAGAGGTGCAGACGGGACTGTTTCTTGTTGTGGCGAGCCGATGTCTCAAAAGTAGTGAATTATCTGATTGTAAATATGGTTTTGAGGGATTTTATAAATGTCTAATCAACTTGGTAGGCGATACCAATGCGACGGGTGTGGGACCACTGTTCTATGTACTAAGGCAGGGGAAGGGGTTATTCAATGTTGCGATATAGGTATGGAGCTTCAACAGCCTAGGAAACTGCCTTCATCAGACTGATTACCAATTTTATGTCCTAGCAGGTGGTTCTTAATTTACCTACTATCCGACCGGTAAAGGTTTCGAATAGGCAGCACTGTGTTGTTCGTCTGCATGGTATGAGCTTCTAACCAGTGGTCCAGAGGCCACATGCCTAAATCCCATTTCCATTCCGATTTTTTCCAAATCTGCAAATTCTTGNGGCGTATACCATTTTGAAATAGGAACATGCTTTAGAGAAGGTCTTAGATATTGTCCGATTGTCAGTAAATCGCATCTATGTTTGAGTAGGTCCTCCATAGTACTTATAATCTCTGTTTTTGTTTCTCCAAGGCCTACCATCATTCCTGATTTGGTAACTCCATCTGGCATCAAGTCCTTAACTTTGTCCAACAATCTNAAAGACAGTTCGTATTCGCCTTTGGCCCGTACTCTGGGGAATATTCTTTTTACGGTCTCTATATTGTGGTTGAAGGTTTCTGGATTTGCGTCGGTCACAACTTTCAGTGATTCCCAATCACCCTGGAAATCAGGTGTTAAAACCTCAACTTTACATGTGGGAACTTTTTTCTTTATCTGCTTAATACATTGAGCAAATATGAAGGCTCCCCCATCTGGTAAATCATCGCGATCCACTGAGGTAATAACCGCATACTTTAGGTCAAGGATTTTTACCGTGTTGGCTAATCTTTTTGGTTCCTCAAGATCGAGACCNGTTGGGCGCCCTGTGGTAACCGCACAATATGTACATGCTCTGGTACAAATGTCTCCTAATATCATGAAAGTAGCTGTTTCTTTTTCCCAGCATTCCCCTATATTAGGACACCTTGCTTCTTCGCAAACTGTATGAAGACCTTGGGCTTTAATTAAATTTTGCAATTTAGAATAGTTTGGTCCACTAGGCATCTTGACTTTAAGCCACGTGGGTAACCGTCTTTCGGTAGTCATTAATGGGAGACTCCACTATTTTATTAACCAGCCTACNNATCATTATGATAGCAGAGGTAACAGAAAGTCACGCTATGTACTTTACAGTTTCAGCGTTTCAGGAGACTATCAAATCACAAATAAAATCCTAGGGGATTAAATGGCTGATTCTGGAAAGTTATTAACGTATGACGGAGACCCTTTNAGAGACCTTGATCCTCAAAAGGAGTTTGCAGAATTGCGACTTCTTTCAATGGGATCTTTCGGGGACACTGTGGCTGATTTTGAAGACGGACTCATTCAAGTCTTTGGAGGCATCGTTGGTGAAGTTGTCAAGGCTCGCATTTATAGATATAAAAGACGAGGTAAAAACAAGATAAATGCTATGGTCTTTGAAGTTATAGAAGCCTCGCCACATCGAGTTGAGAATCCCTGTCCTTATTTTGGCCCATGCAGTGGATGCCAATGGCAGCATGTGTCCCATGAATATCAGCTGGAACTAAAAAGAGACATGGTCAGATATTTTTTTGCGGAGTATGCCTCTCTTTCGAATGTGCATGTGTCCAAAACCAATCCAGCGCCAGAAAGTTTCAATTATCGTAATCATGCAAGATTTACTGTTCGCTTTGGGGGCCAGCTTGGATTTTCCAACCGGATAACCAGAAGATTCGTCAGAGTTGATGACTGTATGTTGATGGATCCGAAAATCAATGGCTTTTTATCTCAGTTGCAAGACAATGCTTCAGAGACAACCAATTTATCTATAAGAGTGGGTACTAATACTGGGGATTATCTAATTCAGCCTGAGTTATCTGGGCCAGATATAGATTTTAAAACAGGACAAAAATGGTATAAAGAAAATATGTTGAATAGGGAGTTTAGNGTTGCATCNCCATCCTTTTTCCAAGTAAACACAAAGCAAGCGGAATTTATGATAAATCTTGTTGGCGATAAATTAGGGCTAAATGGGAATGAAATTCTTGTTGATGCATATGCTGGGGTTGGTGTTTTTGCTTCCTTACTATCAAATAGAGTAAGAAAAGTGATTGCAGTGGAAGAGTCTCAAGCTGCTGTAAAAGATGCACTATTCGGGTTAAATGATTTGGATAATGTTCATTATATTCAAGGCAAAACTGAAGAGATATTGGAAGAATTAAAAGAGGAAATAGATGTAATTATTTTGGACCCACCGAGAACTGGATGTCACCCACAAGCGATAGTTTCGGTTATGTCTGCGAAGCCAAACAAAATTGCTTATGTGTCCTGTGATCCACCTTCACTGGCCAGAGATTTGAATATGCTGGTACAAGGGGGGTATCAAATCGACAGTGTAGACCCTATAGATATGTTTCCTCAGACATACCATACCGAATGTGTAGTTATTTTGTCTCCGAATAATTAATTCATAATAAATTCTTGTCATCCGACTTCCTACAGGTGTATATCTGATGGATTGGTTTCACATGGAAAAGAAAAATAACCAGGAAAAAGTAATTGTTTTTGCTACTTCGTCTCCGAGAAGAAAGCAGATGTTGCTCCAATTTGGGTTGAATTTCGGATTCGTTGATCCTATTGGAGATGAAAGAATTAAACAGGAGAATGAATCTCCCATTGAATATGTGCAGTCTTTGGCAACACAAAAGGCTAGAAGTGTATTTGGTATGGTTCCCCAAAATGCAATAATTTTTGCAGCTGATACCGTCGTGGTGTCGGGGGACCAAGTGATTGGTAAGCCACTAAATCGAACTGAGGCAGTAGAAACCTTAAGAAATTTATCTGACAGCCTTCACCGTGTGATAACCGCAATCTGTGTGTACGATGTGATCAAAGATGTATATCTTCAAGAANCCGTCACGACGAANGTTCAAATGAGGGATTTTGCCGACAGTGAAATAAGGTCATACGTAGAAACGGGGGACCCAATGGATAAAGCCGGGTCATATGCTATTCAAAATGACTTTTTCCATCCGGTTGAGGCGATAGAAGGGTGTTATTTTTCAGTTGTTGGTCTTCCCATCTGTACTTTACTGAAAATTTTGACTCAATTGAAATTAAAAACAATAATTGATGTCGAAAAACACAGGAAGGATTTCTTAAAATGTACAGGATGTTTGATGTTGCCACCTCTAAATAGATCTCAAATAATTACGGAGTTATGAAGTCATGCTGGGAATGGGAAGCATGGAAATTTTGGTNATTTTATTAATCTCTTTTCTNTTGCTTGGTCCACAAAAAATGATTTCTGGAGCACGAATGCTGGGAGACTTGATTTCAGAGGCTAAGAGATTTGCAGAAAAAATTCCCCATATTGATGTAGATAATTCTGCCACCACCAGACATAANGATATCCATGAAGCCAAATCTGAGGGCAATAGTTCACAAGTCTATCTGGACCAAAATACGGCATCTCCCATACCTTTTCAATCTCGGAGGAAAAAAAATTCCCCACCCGAACCGCCAGAACTGTTGGGTGATGNAGAGACAAATAACAAAAAGATAGGCACTGAGGATGAATCTGATAAAAGTCCAAGGGGGTGATGTCTATTGACGGATGATTCACAGTCTTTAGGGGCTCACCTTGATGAGCTTCGAAGACGTCTCACATGGGCTGCAATTGTTGTTGTAATCTGCACTCTGGTTGCCTTCATATTTCATCAGCAAATTCTTCGTTTGTTGATGGAACCGGCCAATGGGTTCCCTGGTGTTCCTAACCAAAAGCCCGTATACACTGATTTGACCGAGTTTATAGGCATAGCCATGAAAGCGTCGCTTCTTGCCGGAATTTTTGTCTCATTGCCCTTTCTTTTGTGGCAGCTGGTAATGTTCGTTTCACCNGGCCTAAATCCCACTGAAAAAAGATATTTATACATANTGATGCCTGTTAGCATAATTATTTTTTTGATTGGTGCTGGGTTTGGTTATTTTGTGCTGTTTCCACCGGCAGTTAAATTTCTTATTACTTTCGGCAGTGATGTTGCTACTCCAATGATTAGGATTGGCAACTATGTGAACTTGATGCTTTCTCTCTTATTCTGGATGGGGGTGATATTTGAGTTACCTATCGTGTTGTTTTTCCTATCTAGGATAGGCGTAGTACGACCAGCGTTTTTATCGAGGAATCGGAAATGGGCAATTGTGCTTGCATTTGTTTTAGGGGCTCTAATCACACCTACATTGGACCCTATAAACCAGACCTTTGTAGCGATTCCGATTTTAGTTTTGTATGAAGTAGGGATAATTTTGTCTAAATTGGGGGCGAAGATGAGAGGTCGCGAATCTCTAGATGATTTTGAATAGAATTGAGTTCAGTGGTAATTCATAATTCCGGTACATTTGGGATTTCATCGCCTGAATACATTAAATATTTGCGCCATGATCTATGACTCAGATTATTCCTTTTTAGTCGTTGAATCTTCTCCGGTGATATCTTTTTGAGTAGATCTGAATTCCTTGAGAGCTTTTCCCATAGCTCCTCCAATCTCAGGCAACCTACCAACACCAAATATTATTAGTACAACCACCAAAACGATTATAAGTTCCATGGGGCCAAATCTGAAAGGCATTATCTCCTCCCCACATTGTGAATGAATTGCATCGGTATCAACGCCTTTAATTCTATCAAATACTGTGATAATGGTTCTAAATAATTTTCTTTGGGATAAATACAAGCTAAATGCGTATTCAAACTATTGCCTTTGTAGCAAATATCAAAGTACAATTTTACCCTTGTGATTCGCTTCTGAACTATTTTATTCTAGAGTTAACGAACTTAAAAAACATGTTGGGACACGGAAAATGGATGCTCATAATCTGATACCAGTAGAAAAAAATCCAAACATTGAAGAATTTGGTCCTGGAGACACTGTTGTTGTTAACGTGCGTGTGGTTGAAGGGGAAAGGATTAGGACGCAAGCCTTTGAAGGTGTTGTTCTAAGGNCTAGAGGAAATGGAAGAGGAGAGACATTCACAGTCCGTAGGATTACCAATCAAGTTGGTGTGGAACGAACTTTTCTTAAGTGCTCTCCAAACGTTGAATCTGTCAAGGTTACGAGAAAAGGAAAAGTCAGAAGGGCTAGACTGTATTACTTGAGAGGCCTATCTGGTAGGGCTGCCAGAATTAAGGAAGATAGAAGGTCTTGATTTCCTAAATCAAAATCTCGGTTCCCCATTTCTTATAATTGTATACTTCGGGACAAATGACCTTAGTTAGGTAACGAGGTTGGGTGTTTTGAAATTTGTCGAAGTAGCAGTTGATTCACCGGGTTCTGGAAATAGAACTTTTACTTACTCGATGCCGTCAGGGCTCTCCTTGGAGTTAGGTCACTCTGTAATTGTGCCTTTCGGTAATCAGACCAAACAAGGTATAGTTTTCGGTGCTTCAGACACATCTGATTTGGATTTGGTCCGTGATGTATTGGAACTCATAGACAGTAATCCTTTAATTAGCCCGATCCAATTGGAGTTAGCCCGTTGGGTCAGCCAACAGTATTTTTGTACTTTATTCCAAGCCTGTTCTCTAATGTTTCCACCAGGCGCACGGAAACGTAAATCTGTCTGGCTGTCTGTGGCCAGTGGGTCCGAGATATCGGAACTTAAATTCGGGGAATTTCAAACTTCAATTTTGAAATATGTGTCCTCTAGGAAATCTGCACAACTGGAGAAGGTGATTGCCCATTTCGGTGAAAGAGCCCGGGGGTCAGTTAGCCGGCTTATTGAAAAACAGGTAGTGGTGCGGACTATAAAAGAATCCTCAGTTAAAGTTCGGGTGAAATATGAAAAGTTAGGTAAGGTAACTAAATCCGGCAAAGCAGCTTTAATAGAGGGAAAACTACTAAAAGCCCCAAAGCAATTAGTTGCTCTAACTTACCTAACCAATGAAGAAGATTCAATTCATAGAATGGCTACGCTGAGGAGCAAATTCGGTTTTTCTTGTATTAATTCATTGATATCCAAGGGTTATGTGCGCCAAGAGCAATTCGAAATCGAGAGGGATCCTCTCAACGGTAAAGTGTATGCACCTGCCCAGCCCGTGAATCTTTCAGATTCACAAACGTACGCTTTAGAACAAATATCTGAGTTGATAGAGAANCCTTCGATTAANACCAGGGCTGTACTTCTCCATGGTGTCACNGGCAGTGGTAAGACTGAAGTGTATCTTGAAGCTGTGTCCTTGTGCATTTCCCGAGGGAAAAATTCCTTGGTACTTGTTCCAGAAATTGCCCTGACCCCTCAAACCATAGAGCGGTTNTCTTCAAGATTTCCAGGGAAAATAGCAGTTTTACATAGTGGATTAACAATAGGGGAACGGTTTGATCAGTGGAGGAAGATCAAAGCCAATGAATATCAGGTGGTGATTGGATCAAGAAGTTCCATATTTGCCCCCTTGAATAACTTAGGGTTGATCATAATTGACGAGGAACATGAATGGACTTATAAACAGAATGACGGAGTACCAAGGTATCACGCTAGAGATGTTGCGATGCAATTAGCGGGACTAACATCAGCCACGGTGATTTTAGGCTCAGCTTCCCCAGATATTGAATCTTATCGGCGAGCCAAGCGGGGAAGATATCGCCTTGTAGAATTAAATCATAGATATAGACCCGATACTGTGAATAGCAGTTCAAGTAGAGATGAGAGGCTGCTTGCTGAGGTCAATATTGTGGATATGAGGGCTGAGTTAAAGAGTGGTAATAATGACATTTTTAGCAGGCAATTGGTAGCCGAATTAGAAAGGGCCATCAATAATGGGAACCAAGCCATTCTTTTTTTAAACAGAAGAGGTTTCTCTTCCTTTGTTCAATGTAATGGCTGTGGGTACGTAGCTAAGTGTAAAAATTGTGATGTGTCACTCACATTTCATGCCGAGTCCAAATTGCTAATTTGCCACTACTGTGCCCAAAGGAGAAAGAATATTGAAACCTGTCTAGAGTGTGGTAGTGATTCTGTTGGAAAGTACGGTGTGGGGACCCAACTTGTGGCCGAAAAACTTAATAATTTGTACCCTGATGTGGTTATAGATAGATGGGACAGTGATGCTATAACCAAACACTCTCATTATGGGGAACTTTTGGATAGGTTCAGATCAGGACGATCTCAAATCGTTGTTGGAACGCAGTTAATATCAAAAGGGCATCATTTGCCTAACGTGACGTTAGTAGGTGTTGTATCAGCTGACGTCGGGCTTGGGTTGCCGGATTTCAGAGCATCGGAGCGGGTTTTTCAAACTTTGTGCCAAGTGGCAGGCAGGGCAGGGAGAGGGGTGGAGGAAGGCAAAGTTATTATTCAAACATACCAGCCAGACCATTACGCAATAAAAACTGCTGCTACCCAAAATTACCAGTCTTTTTTTGATATAGAATCTATAAATAGGCGCAATCATGTTCAGCCTCCTTATAGCAAAATAATTAGATTACTTAGACAAGATGTGGATGACATTTCAGGGCATAGAGAGGCTAAACAGCTAGCGAAGCTATTGGAAGAACAAAAACAGGTATGGGGCTTGTCGGATACTGAAATTCTTGGTCCCACTCAGGCTTTTCCAAGTCGAGTTAGAGGTAAATACAGGTGGCAACTAATATTAAGAGGCCCCAACCCTCGAACTTTGCTGGAAACAATAAGCCTACCTGGTGTTTCTGATGAACGTAGGTCTATGAAAAGAGGATGGGTATTGGATGTGGATTCTTATTTGTCAATATAGTAGCTTTGGGTGGTATTGGTAGTGTCTAAATTAAATAATTGTACCGAACTGCTTGGTATAATTAGCTTCTAGTGCTCACATGTGCTTTTCAAGAGCTGTTTGGAGAGGAACCCCTGATGCAAGAGTTGAAAACTGCTTTGTTTGACCTGAGAGAAAAGGTTTCTGACTTATTGGTGCGTCTTTGACCTTCCTTCAAAGGAACGAAAAATAAAAGAATTGGAAGAAGAATCGATAGCTCCAAATTTTTGGGGAGATTCTGCCAATGCCCAGTCCAAAATGAAAACATTGGCAACATTAAATAATCAGATTGCTGTGTGGAAAGGGCTTCAAGAACAAATAGTGACGAATCTAGAATTGCTGGAACTAGCAAAATTAGAGAATGATTTAAGCTTTCTGGATGAGATTCGCTTGGAAACCGGACAAATAGAAAAGAAGGTTGAAGAGGAGGAATTTACCCTTACCCTGTCAGGTGAACATGACCAACGAGATGCCATATTAGCTTTGCATGCGGGAGCGGGAGGGGTTGATTCTCAAGATTGGGCTTCGATGTTGACCCGTATGTATACCAGATGGTGTGATCGGAAGGGGTTCGGTTGTGAAGTTTTAGATGTTTCTCACGGGGAAGAATCTGGTATAAAAAGTGTGGTGGTACAAATAACTGGTCACTATGCATACGGGCACCTTAAAGCAGAAAAAGGAGTCCATAGGCTCGTTCGGATTTCCCCATTTGATAACGACCACGCTAGGCACACGTCATTTGCTCTTGCAGAAGTTATCCCAAAAATGGACGAAGGTACCGATGTCGAAATTAATACAGATGATTTGAGGGTGGATGTATTTAGAGCTGGGGGTCATGGTGGGCAGAATGTTCAGAAAAACTCAACAGCTATACGAATCACTCATGAACCTACCGGCATAGTTGTAACATGTCAAAATGAAAGATCTCAACGCCAAAACAGGGAAATAGCTATGAGAATATTAGCCTCTCGCTTGGCGGAGTTAGAAAGAAAGAGAAAAGATAAAGAAATGTCGGATTTGAAAGGTGATCATGTNTCTGCCGAGTGGGGGAATCAAATTCGTAGCTATGTATTGCATCCATATCAGATGGTTAAGGATCATCGAACCAATGTAGAAACTTCGGCCACAGATGAAGTTTTGGACGGCAATTTGGATGTTTTTATAAAAGCATATTTGGCCTTCCAAATGGGTTCTGAGTAACCCCTTAACCGCTCAAATTTTCCGGTAAGGTGATAATACCTAAGTGAAATTGCCGTTGTTAATACTCAGGAAAGATCACTATTATTAAAGAGACCTGTTTTTGTTTAAGACTAAAATGCTTTTGAGGTTTATATGATTAACCGTTTTACACTCGTTTTTTTAATGGCGATACTTTTGATTGGATCGATCTCGTGTGGTCAGACAGCCATAGGAAAGGCTGTTGGTGATTCAGGAAACTCGGACTCAGCCACTGAAACCTCTAGAGCGGGAGATTCGATACCAGAACCCACAATAGAGGTAAGTGCGAACGCGAAAACCGAGGTAAAAACTTTAGCTGATGTGTCCGAAGCCCCAGTTGGTGTATTTAATCGCCTTTGGTCTGATCCGCCAACACTGGACCCTCACCTCACTTCAGATACCACATCTGCAGGCGTTGTCGTGGAAATATTTAGCGGGTTAGTAGGATTTGATCTCAACTTGCGATTGATTCCNGATCTCGCAGATAGCTGGGACATCTCAAATGACGGTCTTACTTATATTTTTAAAATCCGTGATAATGCTGTGTTTCATGATGGGACTAAAGTGACGGCAGAAGATTTTAAGTGGTCTTTGGAACGTGCTGTAAACCCAGATACTGCTTCCCCTACGGCTAAAACATATCTGGGCGACATAGTGGGAGTAGACGATGTGTTGGAAGGCAGAAGTTCTCAGATAAGTGGCGTCAAAGTGATTGACGACAGGACATTACGAATAGAGATAGATTCTCCAAAGGCATATTTTTTAGCCAAACTTACCTATCCTACGGCATACGTTGTTGACAGGAATAATGTATCGGGAGGAGGTCTTAACTGGACCGATAGCCCAAATGGGACCGGGCCATTTAAATTGTCCGATTACAAAATTGGAGAAAGGATCATATTGGAGCGAAATGACCTGTACCATCTTGATAAAGCGAAACTAGCAAAAATACAGATGAATTTGGCCGGCGGTTCCTCAATGGCCATGTATGAAAATGATGAGATTGATATTACAGGAGTTGGGCTTTTTGATCTGGAGAGGATTAAAGATCCAGTTGATCCACTTAATGGAGATCTGGTTGTCGCCGACCCAGGATATTCAGTTAACTACATAGGATTTAATGTACAAGAACCTCCTTTTGATGACTTTAAATTTCGTCGTGCGTTAAACCATGCGATAGANAAGGAATTGATAGCAAAGGAAGTGTATTCAGATTTAGTTGTTCCTGCTTATGGAATATTGCCACCGGGCTTTCCTGGGTTCAATGAGCGGCTTGAGGGTCTTCGGCACGATCCTGTTTTAGCCAAAAAACTTTTGTCCGAATCAAAATATGCTGATCCAACGAATAGGCCTAGAATTGTAATAACTGTCCCTGGTACAGGGGGTACTCCCGGATTAGATCTGGAAGTAATAATAAACATGTGGCTGGAAACCTTGGGTGTTGAGGTAGAGATACAGCAAGTTGAATGGGCTACATATCTTAAAGATTTGGATGAGGAAAAATTCCAAGCTTTCGGTGGTTTGGGGTGGGAGGCCGATTATCCCGATCCCCAAGATTTCTTGGATATATTATTTCATTCAGAGAGCGAAAATAATCACGGCTTATACTCTAGCCAGGAGGCCGATATTTTGCTCCAGGATGCTAGGGTTGAGACAGACTTAATGAAGCGCATAAATCTTTACCAAGAGGCAGAGGAAATTATTGTTAATGATGCTGCTTGGGTTCCTTTATGGTTTGCAGGAGAACGACACGTTTTAATAAAACCGTACGTGAAAGGGTATGAGCTGACCCCAATGACGATATCCAAGATGCGATATGTTTATATACAAGATTAAATTTGCCATTGATCGTACGTAAATTATTTACAATTTTTTGATGTCGTTTATGCTATAGCGAATTCAGAGTAAGTTTAGAGGCATATGTGGATATATATAACTAGAAGGTTATTATGGTTGCCGGTACTATTATTAATGGTATCGGCAGTTACCTTCACTCTCGGAACCTATGGGCCTGGTGATCCAGTGAGGGTGATGTTGGGGACTAAATATGACGAGGCGACCGCTGAAAGGCTAAGATCCTCATTGGGTCTGGATAGGCCGGTTATCGTCCAGTACGCTGACTATGTATCTGGGGCCATTAGGGGAGACTTCGGGGAAAGTCTTAGATATCGGGGCCGGTCAGTAGGCTCCTTATTGGTCTCTAAGATGTGGGTTTCTTTTCAAGTTAACCTCGCTGCGATGTTTGTCAGTTTGTCTATTGGGTTACCTTTGGGATTTTGGATAGCCCATAAACAAGGAACCTGGTTAGATCCCGCTGCTGTTGCCTCTACTTTGGTTCTAATGTCCATACCCATTATGGTGAGCATTCCAATAGTTTTGTGGGGCTTATGTTTGAAATTGAGTCTGGTGCCATGTTCTGGATGGGGAGGATTTTTTGACTTGAGGATTATAGTGCCCGCTATCACGATGGGAATCCCTGGAGTCGCCGGACTTGCTCGTTTAATGCGGGCTAGTACCTTGGACGTATTTGGTCAAGATTTCATCAGAACTGCAAGAGCAAAAGGTTTAAGTGAAAGATATATTGATATAAGACATGTCTTGAGGAACGCAATCATCCCTGTAGTAACTATCCTGTCCTTTTCTTTAGCTGGTATGCTGACCACCGGGTTCATAACTGAAAGATTACTTGGAATACCAGGGGTAGGAGATTTTGCTATACAGGCTATTTTTAACAGGGACTATCCAGTAATAATGGCATTCACTCTCATACTATCAACTGCCTTTGTACTTGCTAACTTGTTAGCTGACATCGCCTACTCCCTAATTGATCCACGTATAAGGTTTTCATGATGGATACCTCCATCAGTAATAAAGGTCATTTGTCTCGAGCTTTCACCAGGCTGTGCCATAAAAAAATAGCAGTTGCATGTCTGGTTGTTATCATGACTATTTATTTTTTGGGTATATTTGCACCCTTGATAGCACCTTATGGATATAACGAACAGGATTACCAATCGATTAGGAAGGGTCCCACAATGGAACATATAGCTGGGACTGATCTGAAAGGTAGGGATGTTTTTTCGAGAGTTCTTTGGGGGATACAAAACACAGTGATAATAACCTTGGTAACGATTCTCACAGGGGCATTGTTGATAGGGGTATCCCTTGGATTGATTTCTGGCTACTATGGAGGCAAGGTTGACTCAATAATAATGAGAATAGGCGAGCTTTTTGCCTCTTTTCCAGATATCTTGTTAGTTATTTTATTGGCTGCCACTTTAAGGCCAAGAATTTTAAATGTTGTTCGTTGGATCGAGGATAATACCTTGTTAGACGGGGTAGTGAAATCTGGAGTCGCTGACTATTTAGTAATCTCGTTAGCTTTAGTCTCATTTAGTTGGGTTGGGATGGCTCGGTTAGTACGGGGACAAGTTTTGGCACTGAAGAGCTCACAATATGTCGAATCTGCTCAAGCAACAGGGGCATCAACTTCACGGATTTTATTTATTCATCTCTTACCCAATGCCATAGGCCCCATCGTAGTTATGGTTTCGATGGGCATGGGTACCTTGATCGGAACAGAGATTATTTTGAGTTGGCTTGGATTGGGGATACAGCCGCCGCGACCTAGTTTAGGAACCATGTTATTGGAAGCGGGTAGTATTAGTGCGCTTCGAGTTGTTCCGTGGATGCTGATTGCTCCCGGTATAGTAGCTTGGTCATTAGTCCTGTGTTGGAATTTGTTTGGTGATGCTATGGGTGATGTGTTAAACCCCAGAACTAGGTGAGTATGATAAATCGTTAAATGAAGTGAGATATGAAAGTCCATTTGGTCGACGGAACATACGAATTATTTCGATCCCATTTTGGGCAACCTGANAGATTAGCACCTGACGGAATGCATGTTTCAGCTGTNAGGGGGTTGATAATGACCTTGNTATCNTTACTANATCAACCNGAAGTTACTCACNTAGCAGTNGCCTTTGATAGTTCAATCAAATCTTTTAGAAATGAGTTGTTACCAACATACAAAGATGGGTCAGACACTCCTTTAGAGTTGAAAATGCAATTTCCCTTAGCTGAAAGGGTAGTAAATGCGCTTGGTATAGTGTCATGGCCTATGCATGATTATGAAGCAGACGATGCGTTGGCCACAGCGGCATTGCTCTATTCAAAACAAGATACTGTGCAGCAGGTAATCATTTGTTCACCCGACAAGGATTTATGTCAAATGGTTTCTGGAGATCAAATCGTATGCCTAGACAGGAAAAATAATTTAGTCCTGAACGAATTAGGCGTCCTTGAAAAATTCGGCATTTTACCGATATCAATACCCGATTATTTAGGATTAGTCGGTGACACAGCCGATAATATTCCAGGCATTCCGAAATGGGGGGCGAAATCTAGTTCTATTCTTCTTAATCGGTATATTCACATAGAGGACATACCAAATACTTATGAGCTCTGGGATGTCTCTGTAAGAGGGGCTGCAGCTCTCAGTTTGAGCCTTGAAGATAGTAGAGTGGAAGCCTGCCTATATCGGGAAATCGCTACAGTGCGTACTGATTTAGAGATTACGGAAACCCTTAAAGAGCTGGAATGGCTAGGGGCTTCGAAGAATCTTTTTCCATCTTTGTGCCGTGAATTGGGTTTGGGGAATTTGTCGAACCGGCCCCAAAAATGGCAGTAGGATCAAAGTAAATTTACTGACTAACTTTTAGACAAATATTTTCTGTATAACTGGTAGACAATCAAGACTGCCGCGATTGCTAAATAACCATATGTAAAAAGTAATCTTTGATCCGTCTCAGTAAACGGCAGATGTGCTAGGAATAGTACTAGTAATATCATTCCCGATTTCCACCCGATTATTCGAGGCAAAACCAATATGATTGCTAGCACTGATACAGCTGCAGTTAACAAGAATTCCACTGATTGCATGTTGTTGAGCGGGAAACTTAGAATTTCTCCTACAGAAAGGCTGAAAATCCCTACCATACTTCCAACTAAAAGAGTGAGTTGGTTGACTTCTGCAGAAATAAGAGTTGTTAGTCCTGCTACAGGGTTTGCCCGAAGGCTGAACAGAACAGCAATTATTATTTCCGGTGATTCTGAGGCCAATGGAGCGATCCATTGGATTAATAAAAAGTCACTAATTCCGAAATCTCGACCAGTTTCCACAAGAGCATGAACAAATGGTTCTGCAGCCACTAAAATCACAAAAGCAGAATAGGCAAATAGCCCTAAAACAATCAGCCTTCTGGTCAGTTTAGACTGCTCTCCTATGGCCAATGAGGGGCCCATTAGTTCTGGTTCCTCAGATTCCTTCGTTGAGCTCAACCACAAATAAACTAGATAAAGAGCTATTAGGGCGACAGCCACTATAACGTGTACTTGCTGCATGAAAAATATCAAAAATGTAACTGCAGTTGCCACCGACAACATCACTATCTCAAGGCCCATAGTGCCCTGCATATTTAGTGAGGTTCTTCTTTTCAGCCAAAAAATTAAGATTACGGCTGACCATCCCAAACCAACGAGTAATCTATTTGCTCCGGTTACATTGGCGGCTACTCGTTCCATTTCAACAGTTACTGTTCCACTCGCAACATCATAGGATTGGCCTGCGTCCCATGCTAGAACAGCTTCCACTGCGTATTCCGGGAGAATTGCAATTAGAGCTAGGATGGCAATGGCAAAAGATGCCGATATATCTAACTGTGCAGCCTCTGCAGCCCAAGAAATCAAGAATGCGCCACCCACAATACCCATTCCAAAAATGAATGCGTCTAAAACTGGATGGAAATGGAGACCTCCAAAAACCATCACAAACGATGGCACCCCGAGACACGCAAAAGCCACCAATAAGATCCAGGAGGCTGAATGAGTATTTCTATTATTCGTCGTCAGGTTATTATCACCGTCAGGTTATGTTAATTGCTAATTACATCTATCTAAATTATGCACCTACCAAATCATTTCACGGTGCAACAGAGCCAAATTCTAGCATAACTTATTTTAACTGTTGATTATTCATTGTTATTCAACTAAAATTCTAGGGTTGGACGGGGAGTGACTGCGAATCGTTTTATGGCCCCTTGTTTGGATGGTTGTTTCAGAGTGATGAATTAGGCACGGGAATAGCTTGACATACCTTGGGGTGGTGCATATCATGAAACCGTTCATTCGCTGTTGCCGGAGCTTGTTGCTTTGTTGCTGCTTGCTCCTCCAACAAACATGTTTGGATTAAAATTCGTTCCTTTATAGAAAGAAGGGGGTCAAATGGGAAAGCTATTTAGCCTTCAGGCGTTGTCAACAGCCCTGGTATTCTCAGTAGTGTTATTCGTATTATCAGCATGTGCACCTGCAGCTGCTGGACAGCCTGGTCTTCCAGGTAATCCAGGTAGCGCTGGGATTTCCGGTGCTCAAGGACCGCAAGGAGAGCCTGGTCTTCCAGGTTTACCTGGTAATCCTGGTCCAGCTGGCGCTCCTGGTCTCCAAGGACCAGCAGGCCCGGATGGCTCTGATGCTGTAGCACCAGAAGGTAATATTGCTGTTAGTAAGTCTAGGATAACAATGTCTGAGGAATTTAGTGTTTCTGGTTCAGGCTTTAAGCCAAATGAACCGGTCGTAATACAGCTTAGAATCGACTCAACTTTGTCACCAATTATTGGTGGCGGAAGAGGTTCTCAAGTAAGTGCTAATGGTGCAGGAGCCTTTGAAGTATCTTTTGACTTCGTGTCTGAAAAGGGTGCTGTCATAAGTAGGGCAGGCGGCCCTTCCACTGTGTTCGCGCAGGGAGGAAGTGGCAGTAAAGCAAGTGCACCTGTAACAATAGTATCTTCGTCTTCTCCAGCTGGGTCCGTATCGGCTAGCTTGGCGGCGACACCTGCAGAAGCTGGTGGTACTTCCGTTGTTTACGGCGCAGGATTTAAAGCGGGAGAAATGGTTAGTATCATCGGTGTTGGTGCGGCTGACGGAGTTGACAAGATATTGGCAGGCGGAGAAGCAAATGCCTCAGGTGCCTTCCAAATTGACGTTAAAGCAACTCTGGATGCGGGTCTCTATACACTTGCTGCTAAAGGTTCCTCTAATTCAGAAGCCACCGCTCCATTATTAGTAGCTGATAAATAAGCAAACTGATTTTCTAACTGAATCAAATTGGTTAGGAGACACAGAACTTAGCTGATAAAAGGCTCTCAAACTTAATTGTTTGGGGGCCTTTTAGGTTTTAGTGGATGAAATCCTTTCGTTGATGGTGGCGCAGTTTTTTGAGAATTAATGTTGGAAGTGTTTGAGGGAAGTAAGATCAAGAACAGTTAGGGGCTATATTCATTTTGCCTAAGGTTTCTGGAGGTGCGAGATATTGAATATTGGTGCTTACTGGACAAGTCCTATCGGCTTTGGGCGGCTAACAATCGATTTGTAGGATGTTCATCAAATCATTGGGCAATGGGCAGGATAGCCATGATAAAGCGTACCTAGGTTTAGCTTCCTCAAACCTATTAGGTTTTAAGAATCTTTATTTCCCTAAGTCTTCGGCCAACTGTAGAGATGACTTCAATAGAAAGATTGTTGTAAGAAAAAGTATCTCCAGGGCTAGGAATTTTTCCAAGCTCGTGTAAGACGAATCCTCCAATAGTGTCAAACCCTTCACCTTCAAAAGAGACTCCGATAGAAAGAGCGATGTCATCGATGGCTATGCTAGCATCCATGTAGAATTCATTTTTTTCCACCTCTCTTATTCCTAGATCACGTGTATCGAATTCGTCATGAAGTTCTCCGACAATTTCTTCTACTAAATCTTCTGCTGTAACGAGACCTGAAACCCCACCATACTCGTCTATCACTATAGCCATCTGCATTCGTTTGTCTTGGAAGTCAGTTAATAAAAACTCTAAAGTTTTTGATTCAGGTATAAACAGAACTGGGCGAAGAAATTCTTTCAATTCACTAATATCATTTGATTTGGCTGATCTTATTTGGCCTAGGATGTCCATCGAGTGCGCGATACCTTCAATATGGTCCGTTTCATTTCTGTAGATTGGTATTTTGCTATGACCTTCTCTAATCATTATGTCCACCACATCATTTATAGGCGTCGATATATCGGCAGTGATCATATCTACTCTTGGAATCATAATTTCCCGCACCACTGTTTTATCTAATTGGAAAACACCGCGTATCATTCGTACTTCATGTTCCTCGAGAGGCTCGCCTTCATCGTCCATTTGCATAGCAATATTACTGTTTTCACTTATTTCTGATGGATCTTCTTCAACAGTGCTTATCTCTATTAGACGTTCTTGAGAGCGTGTGATTGGTCTCAGAGTTGTGCCAATGAAAATAGCTATTCTATAGATCCGTACTGCGACCTTAGGCCCACTATGCCGGCCAAGTACTTTTGCTATTGTTTCTAACACACCTAGAACTATAAGGGTGGATATGGCTATGAGGCTTATTTGTCCGAAATCATAGGATGAATGTTCATTCTCTGAGGGTTGATAAAATATGAAATAGCAATTNATNACTGCGNATGCTAGAGANATCGTTTTTATGATTGAAAATGCTGANTTNGANTGGTCNGCNTTACGGAAAAGATCCTCTAANTTCTCTAANCCGGACCTTTCNTCACTTCGCCATATGAATATGGATTCTNTGGTAACNGTACCAATTACATGTTGTACGAAGCTTATTAATGTGAAAAGTGTGATCGNAACTATAACNGTTAAACTTGATAAATCACTTATATCAGTNTCCAATTTGGCTTGGGTCTATNAAGACCTANCCTCCTTTAAAATACGAGCNGGGGAACCNANNCCTTTTGCAAAATCNGGTATNTCCTTTGTGACTATTGATCCTGCNNCTGTGATAGATTGTTTCCCGATGGTCACTGGGGCGACCAGCTTTGTATCAGATCCGATGAAGGCGTTGTCCCTAATAGTGGTTCTATGTTTTTGTTTACCATCGTAGTTGCAGGTTATAGTCCCCGCCCCTATATTAACATTGGAGCCTATATCTGAGTCTCCAAGATAGCAATGGTGACCTGATTTTGTACCTTGACCTAAAGTACTGTTTTTTATTTCCACATAATTACCTATACTAACATCCTCGTTTAGGACCGACCCCTCTCTAATGTGGCTATATGGCCCAATCGATACGTTATCATGAATCGTGGTGCCTTCGATGGTAGAGGACCTTATCATACAAGAGGACCCGATAGAACTATTCGTAATTTCGCAATTTGGACCTATTTCGCAATTTGAAGAAATAGTGGTACTTCCTCTGATATGAGTGTTTGGAAAAATTACGGTGTCGGGGCCAACCAATACTTCCAGGTCAATGTATGTCGTATCAGGGTCTATAATTCTTACTCCAGTTTCCATTAGGCTTTCACAAGTTGTGGTTCTCAATATCACTTCGGCTTTTGCCAAATCTGATTTATTGTTTACTCCTATTATTTCCTGATAATCCGTATTAATGGACTCTATAGTCAAGTTTATACTTTCAGCAAAAGATATTAGGTCAGTGAGGAAAAACTCCCCAGACTTGGACGGTTTCAGGGATTCCAAGGCTGCCCATAACCATGAAGTTTTGAAACAATAGGCCCCTGCATTGATCTCATTGATAAGCAGTTGAGCTACATTGGCCTCNGATTGTTCTACTACGTTAGTCACTTTCCCTTCATTATTTCTAACTATACGTCCGAAGTCCCTTGGATCGGTGACTTTTCCCGTTAGTAAGGTAAGGTCAGCCTTCGATGATTTGTGCTGCTTCATAAGATGGGATAGAGTTTTTGGCTTAATTAAAGGCATATCGCCATTTATGACAAGGACATTCTCAATGTTGGAAGCCTTCTGCCTGCATTGTAATAAAGCGTGACCGCTCCCTTTTGGGTGTTTTTGGACCGCGAAAACCACCTTTTCCTGGAAGATTTCTTTGAATGGTTCATGGCAGGTTGGTACGACAGCAATTATATCCTGNACCCCAGCCNTGTTTATCGAATCCTTTACTAAGGATATCATTGGTTTTCCAGACAGCTTATGCAACACCTTAGGGAGGCTAGATTTCATCCTAGTTCCCGCCCCGGCTGCTAATATAATCGCTTTGAAGTCAGGCATCATGTTCATTAAAGGCAATTTGATTGATCAGTATTTTACCAACTGTACAAATACATTATCAATACAGGTCTATTGAGCTGTAATTCCTCCATCTATGACTAATTCTGATCCTGTCATATATGAAGATTCATCAGAGGCGAGGAATAAGACACCCATAGCAACGTCTTCTATAGTTCCTATGCGTCCCAAAGGTATCCTGGATATGGAGTTTTGCCTTCCCTCTGGAGTGGATATATTATCTGCGATCATATCCGTGTCTATTGGACCCGGGTGAACAGAATTAGCTCTTATGTTATCCGAAGCATGTTGTATTGCGGTGAATTTAGTAAAAAGCCTAACCCCACCCTTTGATGCACCATAGGCTCCTCCGCCGTGGTTCCCCACTAGTCCTGCGGTAGAAGAGATGTTGATAATTGAACCACCTCCAGAATGGCGCATTTCCGGAATAGAGTATTTAGTGCCCAGAAAAACCCCTTTAAGGTTCACTGCCATTATCAAGTCAAATTCCTCACTTGATGCATCTTCAATTGGTACCCTACTATATATGCCAGCATTATTTACCAATGCGGTTAAGCCCTGATATTTTTCGATAGTACTTTTGATACAATCTTTCCAGCTGGTCGGAGAAGTCACATCTAGGTATATTCCGACAGCCTCACCGCCTGATTCCACTATATTACGGGCATTTGATTCGCATGATTCTATGTCTATATCTGCCAATACGACTTTGGCACCTTCTTTTGCAAAAAGAGCAGCCTCAAAGGCTCCTTGCCCTTTCGCCGCTCCAGAAATTATTGCCACCTTGTTTTCCAGTCTTCCCATAATGCTATACCTCTAAGGTAGATTGTTATTAGGCATTCTATCTCAGAAGCGGTCTTTATATCATCTGAATCTTGTAATTCAGCTATATTTACTGCCATTAATTGACAGAACAAGTGTTCTGTTCTAAAATGTTCTAAATTAGATTATTCGAGAAGGTGCTCCCATGGATCAATCGTTACAGTTGACTTTATCTTTGACCAATGAAGCTGACCGCTATGCTACTTTTCAAAATGGCCTAAATATAGACAGTGGCCAAGAAGTTTTGTATCTTGGGAATGTTAGCGGTGGACCAATTACTGGTAGCAGGGGTATCGTAAAAAAACTTTATGCTAATAAAGCCGTTGTAGATATGGGACATGTAGGGACCTGGAATGTGCCATATTATTTTTTGGCTGACACAACCAAAGTTGCTTAATTAAAAAACCCTTCTTTAATATGGCTAGAGATAATGGCTGCGACCAGCATTGGTCTTTGAAGCGGCACATCGTGGATGCTATGCTCTAGCCATACCGTTTCGAATTCAGCTATGTCTTTTTCTGCCTGAACTATCAAGTTTTTTCGAAGTGTTTGTCTGGAAGTTTCATCATCGTTCAACCTTGCTGGCATGTTGAGGACNGGNCATTTNACTGAGGAAAATAAAGAGGAAGGTTGATGNTTCCAGAAAGCTTCTACCACTTNCANGTGGTTACTTCTCTTAAATCGAGGTGTTATGGTCCCCTTTGGAGCTTCTTGAAAGTTTGCCATTACAATATTAGCTAGATCGTACTGTAGGGAGAGACTATCCCGCTCCCCCCAATCTCTTTTTCCAATTCGTCGCCTAAGAAATTCTTCCGTTAGGTTGTTAAATGAGGGAGGGGCCATATCCACTAGGGCTTTTTCCAAAGAGTTACCTGGTATGGAAGATATTTCAATTAGACCTCCATCAACAAGACAGAGGCCGCCTATCATTTCAGGGTGATTCGCTGCAAAGTTCAATGCAACACTACCTCCCCATGAATGACCAACCAACAATGGATTCTCAATATGATTGGTCTCTAAGAATAAATGTAAATCATTTGTGACCGTGTCGAAATCGTATCCCTGATTTGGTTTAGAGGACAATCCATGGCCTCTTTGGTCTATTGCTTTCACTGAATTGGTTTCTGCTAAAAGNGGGCCAACTAGATCCCATATTCTACAATTTGATGCTAGTCCATGAATTAATACAACATTCCTGCCTTGACCACCCCAGTCCAGGCAATTAATCGAGATTGGTCCGATATTTATTACATCGTGNTTTGGGCTTTTTTGATTATTTATTGCGTAGCTCCCGGTATTGAACTATCCCATTGAGCATGTGTCAAAAACTCTTTGGATGTTTTGTAGATGAATTCAGACCCTTTTTCAAATCTAACAAGGAAACCTTGTTGAAGAAGGTTGATCCTTATTTGAACATGGTCGACAGAAAACAGGTTTCTGTCTTTAATNCCTTCGTGAANNTCATCTTCCGAATATTCCTCACCTTCAGCAAAGGCNAGCATTATGAAATGAAGTGCAACCAATTTCTCTTTTAGGTCGGTCGGGAAATCAGGGAGCATTGCAATGTCATTTGTCCAACGATCGAAAAGGGTTCGGTAGTAGCCTGGGTCTATTGATAAATGCGGCACTTATTGGATGTACGCCATTATGAATCTTCTTATTCTTGTTCCTGTCCACTGGACTGACTTTTCAGGAAATTTTCAATTTCCTCCACCATATCGGTCCCAGTTGGCATCTCATTTTGAGAATGTTTTGCTTCATCATATTGATGTTCTAGGCGAGATACGTATGAGCTGACATCAGGTTGTTTTGCGATCGCATTGGAGATTTCCTCCCTGAAAGCCTGTCCAGCTAAATCTAGTTCACTCATATCTAAGTCAATGTCCACAAGGCTTTTAAGGCGTTCGAGCAAGGCGAAACTAGTTACGGGATTTGGAGAAGTTTGTACGTAATGAGGACAATGACCCCAAATATTTGCATGAGGTATATGGTTTTTCGCGCATGCTTCAGCGAAAGCAGAATGGATTCCGGTTGGCCCTTGATAACCAGAGTTTCTTATCCCTAACCATCTCGCTTTTTTACTTAGTTCCTTACTGCTAGCTCTGCCAGTTATTTTAACTTCCCTAGTGTGCGGTACCGCGTCCAGCAAGGCACCTAACGATATAATTAGCTCGACTCCAGATAATTTTGCTACCTCTAGCACTGTATCGGAAAAAGTTCTCCATTTAAGGTTTGGTTCGGTTCCCACATACATCAGAAGTCCATTGTCAGGATTCTCCTCAGGAACATAGCTGTAAAATTCGTTTGCGGGCCACTTTATAATCCGGTCTTTTCGTCTGTTAATCCGAGTTTGAGGCCGGTTGACTGTGAAGTCATAATAATTTTCAGGATCTATCTCAGCGATCTTTTTACTTGGTAGCTTTCGCACCATGTATCTTATTGCTCTCGTGGCTGCCTCGGCAGCATCTGGCCATCCTGCGAAAGCTACCACCATAGTAGGAAGCTTCGTGTTCGGGGTATCGTGAACGATCAAGCCGTCCATATGCTGCTCCGTTGCTGCTGAATTTATCCGAGTTTAACACTTTACACTATATAATCCAACAAATGTTTTCAAATGCCGTGATATTGTGCTTGCGTCAAGGAGGTTAATTAAATCGGTATATACTTGATATCTAAGAATATCAAGTATTTACGAGAGATAGCCACACTACATGACATTGTTATTACATTCATGGAAATTTGTAAGATATGAAGTAACTAAAAACACCTCCTGGTATTTTGTTTGGATTAAAGATGCCTCTGGGCGAGATACGTACGTTGAGTTCACTAAAGGCACTGAATCTGATGAGGTCGGAAGACTAATAGATGAAATGCTTAATAAATTCAAATTAGAAGATTTACCGGAAGAAAAATGCTTGGAAAAAAACCTGGGATTGTCACGACAGGTAGAAAATGGTTCCATCATGGCGGCGGCTCTAAGTTCGGTTCGGAGTGCAATTAGCCAATTTCGTTCTATGGAAAGAAGTTTGCCTTTATGTGAATATCTAAGTGGCAAAACTCCTGCGTCAATAGATTTATATGCCAACATTAATAGGGGATTATTTGCAACTGATAGGTTACCGAATGATTTTGCTAAAGCCGCTTATAAGGCTGTATCCAGAGGGTTTAAAGTGATTAAATGTGCCCCGTTTGATGAGGTAACCCTTCCCAATCCTCAAAATATAAATGGTGTTATTAAGGGTGGGTTAGACAGAATTGTAGCCATTAGAGAAAGTGTTGGAGCAGACGTTGAAATTCTCATTGATTGCCATGGGAGATTCGAAGAATCATCAGCCAAGATTGTAGCCTCTCTAATCCAGCCGATAGAAATTGGGTGGTTTGAAGAACCTTTAGATCCAATTAATTACCCTGAAGGGTTAGCCAGAATTTCTAATGAAATTGCGATACCATTAGCAGGCGGTGAATCTGGGTATGGAGAAGAATTCTTCGATTCTCTTGCCCAACTCGGGGCGGTCCAAACTATCATGCCAGATATTAAATATTGTGGCGGAGTTCAGGAAGCTGTTCGAATCGCCAATAATGCTCACAATAACGGTATCAATTTTTCCCCTCACTGCCCGTCTGGTCCGATATCTCTTCTCGCCTCAGCCCACGTTTGTGCGTCATTAAATAAAAAGGTTTTACTGGAACATGCGATTGATGAGATTAACTACAGACATGAATTGATATCTCCACAGGAGATTGTGAGAAATGGTTCTATTGAGATGCCGACAGGTATTGGGTTAGGCGCAGCCCTATCAAAGACGTCTCTTAAAAAATATGGGGAATATTTTTCATTCTAGCGTTAGTGAAAAGTGGGTTATTTTTCAGCCAGCATGTCATACGCCAAATGCAGCATGACTTTTGCTCCACTGACTAGACTTTTAATTCCTATAGATTCATCTGTCCCATGTGCTTTACTGAGCATTGGATCATCGTCTGGGTGCGAGCCTGAAAATCCGTAAGTAGTTACCCCCAGAGGTCTCGTAAACCTAGAATCTGTGAATCCAGTACTGATAGCTGGAACAAACTGTACGTCCTCTCGGCCCACAGCTTTTTTTGTAGCCTCATGCAAGCTGGTCATGAGCTCGGTTTCAAAGGGGGATGAATTAGGAACAGCCATATAATCTATGGAATATTCCACTCCAGGGATTCCCTCTAATATTTTATCCAACTCATCTTTGAGATAATCGTCACTCTGATGGGGCAATGTTCTGACATCACAAGTGAGCCTAATTTGCTCCGGTACACTGTTTGATTTAATTCCTCCATTAATCATAGTTGGAGTTATTGTCATTCTTGATAAAGCCCGAAGCATGGATGCAAATCTTGGATTCTCTTCTTCTTGATCTTTAATAATTTCATCTACGTTATCGGATGATGGTTTGTGTTCAATCGCGAATGTGGATAAATGTTCAAACAGGCTAGTGGATGTATCTCTCTCTGCCTCGTATTCTTCTATTCTGTTAAGTACTTGAGACAATCTGAAAAGGGCGTTGGTTCCCTGCCACGGAACCGACGCATGTGAACTGACCCCTTTCACATCTATTTCGATCTGTAATCGGCCTTTTTCACCGACCCCTAAAACATACGTTAATGACCCTGCAGCCTCGATAGGAGATCCTCCTCCCTCGTTAACAGCGAACGGGGCCTGTAATTTTTCTGGGTGGTTTTCTGCCAACCATCCAAATCCATACCTTCCTCCATGCTCTTCGTCAGCACCTGAAATCAAGGATAATCCGTCTTTTAAAACCACTCCATTTTGCTTTAATACCTTCATGGCCATTAATTGTGCTGAAAGGAGGCCTTTGCAATCTGAGGCACCCCGGCCGTAGATTCGACCTTGATGTATCTCTGCACTAAACGGAGGAAAAGTCCATTTATCCTCATCTTCAACGGGGACAACATCAGTGTGTGACATGAATAAAAGTCCAAGCTCGCCAGAAGTTCCATCGATGTTGGCAATAATATTCCCTCTGTTTGGTGATGACTCCAGGATTTCAGATTCGATCCCTGCTTTAGATAACCAGTCTGATATGTATTTGCAGACTGGAGTTTCGTCGCCTGTCGGCATAAACCCCGTATTAACTGAAGGAATTCGAACTAAAGCCTGTTCTAAGGCTATAAGATCTCCTTCCAAGTCATCGATTTGTTGAAGCATTTGATCAAGGTTTGTCATTTTGTTACCTTCATATAGTATTTTTATGCTGTCGTTTCTAAAGTCATTAAAAGTGCAATGCTCTTAGCGTCCTGTATTTCTCCCAACCGGATAAGTTTTTGTATTCTCCTAACAGGTATTTTCTCTACTGAAATATCTTCGTCGAAATCTTGGGGTAGTTTTCCCTCCACTAAATCTTTAGCTAAATAGCCATAAATGTACTCATCCGTAAAACCCGGACTCGTCCAGAAGCCAAATAATAGCCTAAGATCTCGTGAAGTGTATCCTACCTCTTCTCGGAGCTCTCGTATGGCTGCTATTTCAGGTTCTTCTCCAATTTCTATAATTCCTGCTGGCACTTCTAATAGTTCGCTTTTTGCTGGGTGTCTATATTGGCGGACAAGTAGTACATTATTTTCCGAATCCACCGGAACAATAGCGACGGCTGGTCTGTGCTCGACGACCTCTCTAGAGGCTTTGACCCCGGTTTTTAGCAGCACATTATCAATTTTCACATTTATAATGCTGCCCTGGTAAATCTTCTTGCTGTCTACAGTTCGGTCAAGATCAATATTTTCCATACTATGCCTACTCTTCTGGATCTTCGGGAGGGCGTTGTGATCTGTATGCGAGGCCAAGTCGCATATTCAAGGCGGTATAAAAGAAATCTGGCTTTTCTGAACGTAAGAATCTGGCATTATAGGGGCTTTTCTTTACGATAACTTTTTCTCCTGGGTCCACGTCTGAATCGACAAATCCGTCTGCGCTGATAGACGCCAAATAATTCTTGGAAGCCTGAAGCTCAACGGTTGATTCGGGATGGAGTACCAGAGCATCTCGAAGGCCTGTATGTGCTGCTACTGGCTGCAATATCATCATTTGAGCTTCAGGGAAAACTATGGGTCCTCCAGCCGAAAGGGCATATCCTGTGCTTCCAGTCGCAGTAGACACTATTACAGCGTCAGCTCTGTAGTTGGTTAAATGGACATGGTTTACAGACGCTTCAAGTTCTACCAGTCGGGAGACTTTTCTGCTTCCAACCGTGATGTCGTTTAGAGCATGTACGGATAGTCTAGGATCCCCTCCTTTTGTGGGGATTATGTCAGCTTGCAGCATCATTCGCTTCTCAGTTCTTATGCCGTTACCGTTGCTTTTTTCCGATTGGTAATTTATGTATTTAGGAAGTGCTGAAATAGCCTCTTCAGGTGCTAATTCCGCTATGAACCCGACCTTTCCCATTTTTATGCCAACCACAGGAAGTTCATAAGGACTTATTACTCTTACAGATCTTAGGATTGTTCCGTCACCTCCCACCACAATAACCAGGCTCGTTTCTTTTAGGTTTTCTGAGTACTCAGATAAATTTCCTGCTGAACTTAACCATGAAACATTTTCTATTCCTAATGAGTCTATGATTTCTTGAGCCTTGACCTCTGTGGCAGGCATTTGAGAGTTATATATGAAGGCAATCAATTTATTTTTTGTCATGAACACCAACAGATTATAGATGCGTGTTGATCGGTTTTTAAGTCTCTATAGTATAAATACTAACTTATTTGGGTTAACCGATTATGGTGTTTATAGCATCACGGGCTAATTCGATAATGGGTTTCGGGAAAAAACCAAAAAACACAGTACCGGAAATAGCTATGACTGCAGCAGAGAGAACTCCGAATTTCGGGTGTATTTCTTGTCCCTCATCTGGACTATCTATGA
>PAON01000013.1:0-11723 GCA_002708495.1 Dehalococcoidia bacterium
AAATCCCGTCTTTTTAAGAACGGCCACTCCAGCCGCTGCTAATTCCGAAACATCCCTTTGATTGCGGGCAAATATTAAGACCACATCGAACATCCCGTCACCAACGTATGAAACGGAGGCGCCTTTGGGCAGATCCATGTGGGCTATTTTTTGAACATGGTGTTCAGGGGGTGAAAATACCAATACGGAAGAATATTCTTGAACACCGAGATTGAGAAAAGTTCTCTCTTCCATAAATAAGGACTTCCTACATTTAACTTCCTTAATAGTAGTCTGCTTAGGCAACAGTATCACAATATGCAATAATAAACATATAATTATCTGCTCTTGCAATATTTATTCATATCAATATAATTCCGCTTTGACTTCTTATGTTGGTTGATGTGTTGTTGTACCACAGACTTTTGCCTAATAAGCTAGCTGAAAAATNATTTNCCAGCAGAAAGGGTAACGATAAAAATAACGGAAGGATTTCCGTTGATAGTTTTAGTGATATATAAAGAAAATATTTTGGAAATTGAGAATGTGGGGATTTGAAAAATGCTAGAGTATAGAGCGTGCCCAAAGTGTCGGGGTGATATGCACACCCGACGAGACACCTTTGGAGATTTTAAAGAGTGTATCCAGTGTGGCTTAATGCAAGATCTTGAACTTGAACAGAAATCAGATACATTGAATGTATCTGACAGCCCTAAAAACAAAGCAGGGCAAGCCGCTTGATTTTTAGTATTTAGTTAGTCAGTATTTTCGGTACCTTTAAAGCTANNGCATCAGTANNAAAAGTTGGATGTTTGGTGGNCCATTGAGTCTACAACAGGCCAACTATGGTGTAGANGGCCGCTTCTTTGATATTGACTGGCTACCACTATGTTTATAGAATCAATNATCTAAAAGCGTTTCCAAAAAAAATGGTTACGTACCATTTGGTTTAATGGAAGTTAGATTATGATACATGTAGATGATGGGAGGTCTAAATGACAACAACTCAAAGCCCGGCCCCACTTTCCATAACGATAAGTGAGGAGGCGGCCCACCATGTCAAGGAATTTTCTGCTGCTGAAGGAAACCCGGACGCTGATTTGCGTGTAGGGGTAAAAGGCGGCGGCTGTTCCGGACTCACCTATATGTTAGAAATAGTGAGTGATGGCCCAAGAGAAACCGATAAAGTGATCGATGAGAATGGCGTCCGNCTTTTTGTTGATAAGAAGTCCTATNTCTTTTTAGCTGGGACGATACTCGAATATTCTGGGGGACTCAACGGAAAAGGGTTTGTATTCAATAACCCCAATGCTAAAACAACCTGTGGTTGNGGCACTTCGTTTAGTGTTTAGGTAANACNTNNTTTGATTGAAAAATCTGTTTTTGTAGATCTAAGTGATTATTTCAGCAGGATAGATATATACGGGGAAGATTCACTAGATCTCCTGGATAGATTGTCCACCAATAAACTTGATGATCTCACAGACCCATTTATGGGTATGCACTCTGTCCTTACCACCAATAAAGGGCGAATAATTGATCTTCTCAGTGTGAATCGCTTACCTGATAAAGTTCTGTTGATGACGGCTGGTGAATCTAAAAACAAAGTCATTGATTGGATAGANTTTTACACAATTATGGAAGACGTTACACTTAAAGATGTCTCGACAGAAACCTGTCACTTTAGGTTAATCGGTGATAGCTGGGAGGATCTTTTTCCAACAATGACTGATCTACCCATCCACAATTCTTTNATTTGGGAATTTGAAGGGGAATCTTGTATAGCAATAAAAGAGGAGATGTCTTCTTTTCCATGTGTTGATGTTATAGGTACAGCGGGTGTAAAAAATAAATTAAACCAGGTATTTTCCACCAAGTGCAAGAGTCTTACTTTAGAAGAATTCACACAGCTGAGATTGGAGCTTGGAATTCCAGCGTTTGGGTACGAATTGACAGAAGATTTTAATCCGCTGGAGGCAGGCCTAATATCCCATATTAACTTTAACAAAGGGTGCTACATAGGACAGGAAGTGGTAGCTAGATTAAACACTTATGACAAGGTGCAACGCAAACTAGTTAGATTGTCTTGGGAAGGCATTCCAGCTGAAAAAGACATCACCTACGATGGCCATTTGGTGGGAGTTATAACCTCGGCAATGAATGGCGCTGGATTAGGATTCGTTCGTAACTCTCATGCGGAACTGAGTAAAGAGTTGGAATGCGGCAATCAAAAGGTTATGGTGACCGAAATATTGGCAGAATAGCTATGAATCGGTGCTTGATAGCGGTGCCAGTAAGGTAACACCACCATCAACTGTTATGATCTGCCCTCTTACCATCAAAGCGTCCTCACTGCATAAAAAAGCGGTGACTTTGGCAATGTCTTTACCTGTTATTACCCTTCCTGCAAGAGTGTTTTTCGCCGATGTCACCATATCTTTCTTATTTGGGAATGATTCGAAGGCACCAGTTTCCACATATCCCCCTGATACGGCATTGACATTAATATCTTTTGGGGCCAATTCTACAGCTAGGTATTTGGTAAGTGATTCTAGAGCTGCTTTCGATGTCCCCACAGAGAGGTAATATGGTAGAACCTTTCTGGAGCCTTCAGAAGTGATGTTCACTATAGAACCACCATTTGGCATCAATCTGGCTGCCTCTATTGAACATAGCCATGGGGCCCGAGCATTTATATTCATTGCCCAGTCCCAGTGTTTTGTCGTTAATTCGTCTGCGCTTCTCTGCACCCCAGAGGCGGCATTATTTATTAAAACATCAATAGAACTAAATTCTTGAGCCACTGATTGAAACATGGTTGCAATTTGGTCAGGCTCTGCAAGGTGGGCCTGCAATTTAAGGCATCTCACTCCCAGATTTTCTATTTCACGTTGAGTCTGTTCAGCAGCATCGTGGTTTCTGAAATAATTAAATGCGATATGGTATCCCAAGGTGCCAAATTCCATAGCAATAGCCTTGCCTATACCCCTTGAGCCACCAGTTATCAGGGCCACTTTGTTCTTAATATTAGCCATTAAAATATTCCAGGCTTTGTTCGTTAGATAGCCATGCCCCCATCAACACTTATTATTTGACCCGTTATGTATTTTGCTTTTTCACTTGCTAGGTACGCGATCATATGAGCGATATCATCTACTTCCCCAAAACGAGCCATCGGTATCCAAGTCATAATGGTGTCTTTTTGTTTGTCTGATAGCACAGCGACAGTATCAGTGTGGATGTATCCGGGGGTTACCGTGTTAACGGTTATGTTTCTGGTAGCGACTTCCTTAGCGAGAGCAAATGTAAAACCGTTAATTGCGGCTTTCGAAGCGGTATAATTGGTTTGGCCTATATTTCCTCGCAGACCGACTACGGAACCGATATTTATGATTCTTCCCCATCTGGATCTCACCATCGTTCTGAGGACAGCTCTACTGCAATAAAACGTACCGTTGAGATTTGTATTTATTACTCTAGACCATGCCTCATCTGACATTCTTAATAGCAATCCATCGTCGATGATGCCTGCATTGTTTACCAATATGTCAATCTGGCCTAATTGGTCCGTGATATCTTCTACCATTTTTGTTACTTGATCCAAATTTCCTACATCTGCTTGATAGGACATGGATTCCACTCCGAAATCCTTCAAATGGTTAGCGGTGTCATCGGCCTCTTTTTGGGAAGAATTGTAGTTTACTGCAATGTTGGCTCCCATCTCAGCTAATCTTAATGCTGCGGCTTTGCCGATCCCTTTGGCTGCCCCTGTCACTAGGGCTGTTTTTCCTTTGAGTTCAGACACTTTTACTCCTATAGATTTATTTAGGTAATCGTTTCATTGACTTAATCGTCTACAGTGGACATAACCATGGATACTTCTTTATTCATTTCTTCGATTAAATGTGTGTTCACACACATTTTTGCCAACCCTACAGCCCTTTCTATTGTTCCAGCTGAAGCGTTCCCGTGTCCGATTATACTCACACCATTGACCCCGAAAACCGGGCCACCACCTCGTGCATCAACCACGTTGTTTTTTTTGTAGAGGTCTGCCATGAGGGAGTTGAGATGATCATCGGGTATTTTTCCCTTTAAGACCTCGCTTAACTGGGACGCGAATCCTTTTCCAAGTCCTTCTACCAATTTCAGGACCACATTTCCGACGAATCCGTCACAGACCACGACATCTGCCTTTCCTGTGACCAAATCATTTCCCTCAATGTTCCCGATGAAATTTAAGCCACTTTTCTTAAATAACATGGTGGCTTCTTTGGATTGGACATTACCTTTGCCTTCTTCGCTACCCACACTCAGTAAACCTAATTTAGGGTTNTTAACTCCGACAAGTAATTTGCTAAACACGGACCCCAGCACCCCGAATCCCAATAGCTGAGATGGTTTGCAATCAAGGTTTGAACCTAAGTCAAGAATAGTTTGATTTGGGGCGGATCCAACAATAGGGCCACCGATGGCTGGCCTTTCGATACCCTTTATAGTGCCCAACAAAACCACAGCTGCAGCCATTGTTCCCCCTGTGGATCCCATAGATATAACGGCATCCGCGGTCTTATTCTTTACTAAATTAGTAGCTACTAAGATCGATGCTGTAGGTTTTTGGCGTAAAGCTAAAGCCGGCGGTTCATTATCTTCTATCTTTCCCTCTGAAGGTACAAAATGTACGGGAAGGTCTCCAATTTCGTGCTTTGCTAGCTCTTTTTGGACAAGGTCGCTATCACCAACAATAAAAACTTCTGCTAAACCATTTTTGGCGGCTTGGACTGCCCCTTCCACCGGTACAGATGGGGCCTTATCTCCGCCCATCGCATCTATTGCGACCTTCAATAATTGATTCCGAGTCTCTGGCAAATTAGTCTCCTAGTTACCATCTGATGCTGATTTATCTACTGTCACTGAAGTCTCACCNGATATNATGACCTCGCCATCTTGTCTGATTATTACTACTGAGCATGTTATGTGACTACTGTTGGTTGTGTCTTCTAATTTCGTAACCTGACCGGAAGTTTGGATTTCATCCCCTGGGTATACCGGTGATCTGAATCTCATTTTCATTTTGCCTGTGCTATACCAGGCTGTACCGAAGCTTTCAGCCATTAATTCTGAAATCGTAGCTGCTGCCATCATACCGTGACCAATATTACGACCGAATTGGGAATTTTTGCCGAATTCCTCATCNATATGAATAGGATTATAGTCACCAGAAGCATCCGCATACATGCGAATTTGGTCCATTGACATCATTTTCCTGATAGGTGTTAGGTCTGCCCCTATGTTCAAATTTTTCGTCCTTTGTTGCTTTATGCAGGAAGCATAATTGTGCTTTTGCCTTCCATTACTGAATGTCCTGAAGAGTTCAAAACCGTCAAGTTCACTACCATGAACCTCCATTCCTTCCGTACATTATTGGAGGCAAGGGAGGCAATACATCTTAGGGTCTCACCAACTTGTACAGAATTTTTGAACCCCATTTCTTGTCCAACATGTAAGGTTCCGCCAGGTATTTGTAAGTCATTAACAACTCCCCTTAGGCTTAAAGCTGCAATCGCCATTGGCGGCGATAGTTCAATGCCTGATTCATTGAATTCACGTTTCGATTCATCTTGTACCGCTTCTAGATATAGATCGACTTCCTTTTTGCTTAGAGTATATGTTTGGTCTGATATCTCATTTCCGGTATTTAGTAGAGAATAATCTAAAGGCAACAGCTGCTCACAAGTATTTAATTTAGTCTAAAATTCAGGTAAATGAAATCGTGGCTCACCGCTATCTAATGAACCCTTCTAAAGCAATTATATAGACAGCCAGCCAATATTTGTTTACCCATCTTCTCGGGTAAGGTGCTTCGAGAAGATAGCATATATTGTTGAAACATGGATGAATTCGATNGAATCAAATAGAATTCTAGGCAGTTCCGTAAGGAGTTTTATTATTTGATTGATATAGAGTTGATTAGAGAAAAGCCAGAATTTGTTATCCAGTCATTTAAAAGGCGAGGAAAAGAATTTCCACTTGCTGAGATAAGTGACCTCGATCAAAGACGTAGAGCTGCTATAGCCGAGATGGATTCTTTAAGGTCTAGGCGNAATGTGGTCTCGAAAGATTTAGGNCGGTCNAAAGATAAACCAGCCGAGTTAATAGAAGAAATGAGGAACGTGGGATCCCAGATCAAAGATCTAGAGGAGGAGGAAAGGGCGATAAGTGGGAGGTTGAAGCAAGTAATGCTTGATGTGCCTAATCTCCCGAATGAATCTTCACCAGATGGCCCTGATGAAAATAGCAATGTTGTTATTCGAACTGTCGGCGGTATCCCTAAATTTGATTTCAACCCCAAGCCCCACTGGGAGATAGGTGAAAATCTGGGGATAATTGATTTTCAAAGGGGAGTTAAATTAGCCAAAACCCGATTCTATTTACTTAAGGGTCAGGGTGCCCGCCTTCAGAGGGCTCTTATATCTTGGATGTTGGACTTACACACCGAGAAACATGGATATAGTGAATTGTATTTGCCTTATATGGTGAATAGGGACACGGTCACAGCTTCTAGTCATTTGCCTCACTTTGAGGAAAANATGTACCACGACGCTGAAGATGATTTGTTCATGGTACCGACTGCTGAAGCTCCGGTAACCGGCATGTTTAGAGATGAAATTTTGGATGCAGAAACTTTACCCTTAAAATTTGTATCTCATACGCCTTGTTGGCGAAGAGAGAAATTTTCTGCAGGGAGAGATACCCGTGGAATAAAGAGAGTGCATCAATTTGACAAGGTTGAAATGTATAAATTTGTTGAACCAGATAAATCTTATGAGGAGCTCGAATTACTTTTAAACGATGCGGAAGAAGTTTGCGTTGAATTAGGTATTCCACATAGGGTTCTAGAATTATGCACTGGAGATCTCGGCTTCGCAGCAGCTAAAAGCTATGATGTAGAGATGTGGGGGCCAGGTGCCCAGGAGTGGCTGGAAGTGTCCTCTTGCTCCAATTGCACCGACTTCCAGTCTAGGAGAGCAGCTATTCGCTACAAAGCCTCGGAAAACTCTCGACCAAAGTTGGTACATACTTTGAATGGTTCAGGGCTTGCAGTACCTCGGGTCATGATTGCTATTCTTGAGAATTATCAACAGCCTGATGGAACTGTAAAAATACCAGACGCTCTTAAACCCTACGTTGGATTCGACCTCATGACCGGTGACTGAGAGCACTATTGTTAGTAATAATTACATTTAAGGAGAGATAAGTATGTACGTAACACGACAGGAAGACGTTGATCCTCAAGAAGCAGGAGATGCCCCTCTTTTTTATGGTGGCAGAGTGACAAGACAGCCTCTTGTCGGCCGTACTGAATCCGAGGATTATAACTTCGGGATTGTTTCTTTTTTCGCAGGCGCAAAAAACTATTTCCACACACATACTAGTGATCAAATATTGTTTGCGACGAAGGGACTCGGAATAGTAGCCAATGAATTAGAAGAGGTTCAAATGGGAACTGGGGACACCGCTTTTATTCCGGCTGGTGAAAAGCATTGGCATGGAGCCGTGGATGGACATGACTTCTCTCATATTTCATTAACACGCCCTGGTAGCGTAACTGAGATGTTTAAGCCTGAATCTTAATGTTAGGAGCTACTGAATTCATACTGGCTGCCGACACTGTTCTGTATTATTGAACTTGGGAGTTCCTTCACAAGGGACAAAATTGCCTTCTGACCTGTGCAGTGGGCTGGCACCAACCAGTCAGGGTCTAATCCCTTCAGATCAGATATAGTATTTTGTATAGTGACTGTATCTAGTCCATCTGGTAGATGAAAACCTCCAATGATTGCATGGATTTTGTCTTCCGCCGTTAATTTTTTCGCATAATTGCAGATATTGATGATTCCAGAATGACCACACCCCGTCACTATTATTAGGCCCTTACCTTTTATATTAGCTATCAGAGCTTGATCGTCTAACGTAAGAGGATCTGGGTGCCATGAACCCTCATTAAATACTTCTTGTCCCGCCAAACCTTTTTCATAACCGGTGACTCGATCTACTTCGCCTGTTATGAGTAATGAATTGTCTAATAAAAAGGACGGAAGACGTGATTCCTCTATCACATCGAGTCCACCTTCTTGTAGGGCAAATTTGCTGGCGGTCGGTAAAATACGAGGAGTTTTACCGGGAAGCCTGATTCTTCTTTTGTTCCAAAATTCGGGATGGATTATTATCGGTGTGTTTTGTGAACCTAAATCATTCAAAATCCCATCAATTCCCACCGTGTGATCAAAATGACCATGACTAAAGACAATTGCCTCTGCATCTCTAGGCGATATCCCCAATATCCTCATATTTTCTGAGACGCCTGTTGGTGATACTCCGGCATCAAATAGTATGGAATGTTGACCACCATTATTTTGAATTGTCACCCAGGCTGAAAAACCATGCTCAGCTCTAAGTTGTGATTTAACAAAACCGTCTTCCGTTAAAGGAGCNGCAACTTCTACTTCGATTGAAGGTCTTTTGACGGGCCCCGAGTTGTTTAAGAGACTGCTAACGTGATTATCCATCAATACAGTGATAGATAACTGATCTATGGCTGCAGGAGATATTTTAAGCATGGGCCAGATAACCCCCAGTGATCCAATTGTTTTTTGAATTTACGGCGTAGTTTAATACGCGATTAAAAGCCGATATTTTCCCTTGTTGCGTTAATGTGCTTGATATCACTAGAATGTGCTCTATTCTAAGCCAAAAGAAATTTATGGTCAGAAATATGATCGGAAAACTGGAGAGTGTGATAAATGTTTGCCGCAAGAATAACAAGTCCTAAGAAAATTGAAATAGAGGATATAGAGACTCCAACCATAAAAGAGGGACAATGTTTAATAAAATTGNAGAGNTGGTCGGTTTGTGGAAGTGACATTAGACACGCTTANGGTCCAGTGATGCCAGAAGAAGAATATCCTATGAGGCATGGAGGTGCGTGTCATGAATGTGCAGGCACTATAGTTGAAAGTAAATCCGATAAATTCAAAGTGGGTCAGAGGGTAATAGTCCTACCTAGCCAAGACGGGCCAGGCGGCCTGGTTGAATACTACCCGGGGGATGAAAATAGGATGGCTCTTGTACCTGATCATGGTGATTTAGGTGAATGGATTCTTTGCCAGCCGTCAGGGACAGTTTTATATTCATGCCAGCAAATGGGCACTATATTGGGTAAAGATGTTGTTGTAATGGGTCAAGGCAGTATTGGCCTATCCTTCACGGCTATCGTTGCGAGAGCTGGTGCAAGGAGAGTTATTGCAGTAGACCCACTGGATTACCGATTAGAGTGGGGTAAGAAGTTTGGTGCCACTCACACCATAAATCCTGATAGGGATAATGTGGATGAAGCGCTTGCTGAAATCACAGATGGCAAACTTGCTGATATATCTGTTGAAGCCTCTGGTTATCCTGACGGCTTGAATGCAGCCATTAGAGGTGCGACTAAACATGGAAAGGTGATAATTTTTGGGATTCAGGAAGGTCCACGAGGAAAAACCACTGAAATAGATACTCAATACCTACTACGGAATGCCCCGACCATNATTCCGACCTCAGGAGCAGGAAGTGGCGATGCTATAGGACATATNGAGAGGATGATTGAATTAAAGGACCGAGGTTGGTGGAATCCGGGGGAGATGAAAACGCATGAGACAAATTTCTCAGACGTCAACGATGCTTACGACCAGTATGAACAATACCAAGACAATATTATTAAAGTTGTGATGAACAACGAGTAAGTTTTATTTGGTACTGAAAAAGGGGAGACNNATNNGTCTCCCCTTTTTTTATCCATATTTATCTGAAAATTAGGTAAATCAGGAGTATTACAATGAAAATCACATCAGTAAAGGCTGTACCTGCTTCACACACCACCACTAGAGCAGGTGTTTCTGTTTCTAGGAATTATGTTTTCGTATAAATAGAAACAGATGAAGGTTTGACAGGGTGGGGAGAAGCCACTTNCGGACTTTTAAGCGTGGCTACCTTGATGGCATCAGAGGGCGCCAATAGGTTGGAAGAATTTAGACCTTTCTTTTATGAGGAACCCGTTCCACCTCAAAATTTGGAAGCTCTCAAGAAGGTGGCTGATAATGTGAATATCCCGATTGCCACCGGGGAAAGGCTTTTGACCAAATTTGATTTTGTAGATTTATTGCCTCTGCATGCCGTAGACCTGATACAACCAGATGTTGTTCAGGCTNGGGGGTATTCTTGAACTNAAAAAAATTGCGGCCATGGCNNAGGCTTATTACGTNGGNTTTCAACCACATAATCCGTANGGNCCNTTTTGTACAATNGCTGCNCTNCATTTGGATNCNTGCACNCCNAATTTCTTNATNCAAGAAGGTNGTATNCATCCTTGGTTTCAGGATGCAANNACTGGCAATTTCCCAATTCNAAAAAATGGNTANTTTGGTATNCCTACAGGNANNGGTTTNGGTGTAGCAATGNANGAAGATTGGTTGNANGCAAATCCNTGGAGNGATAATGCGTATCNTTGGAGNCCTAATTTGGGTGCCAATCCNTCNCGTCAAGATGTGTTTTGGTCTTAANCNATAAATCTTNNNTCCCATATTTNNTTGCGATTTTTAACNTCNGNTTTGGATATAATNCCGNNGGAANCTCATTTGCAATTNGGGNTGTAACTAGAAAATGANAGAAANGGAGAAAATGACNATGNTTTCACANCTACGNATTTACACTATTAANCGAGGCATGATGGACTCTTGGCTCAACCTGTTNCATAAACATCTTAAGCCTAACCATGAGAAATANGGTATACCNATCGAGTCCAGTTGGGTTAANGCTGATCGGACAGAGTTCATATGGGTGCGAAGCTTCGATAATGNGGAGGTGATTCAAGCTAAAGAGGANGAGTATTATTCGTCACCCGAGCGNATTGCGTTGGGNGACCAACCGAANGTNCATATTGCNAAAACCGAGGTCCGAGTCGTAGAGCCCACTANCTCCTANGNTCANATTTCCCNNGAATATCTAATTAAGCCTANAATTTNGAACAATACGAGCAGGAGAAGTGGTTTTGGCAGTTANAGCAGTAGATATAAAAAGTCGNGTCNAATTNGATTCAGGGACTTCTTGGGGNGNATTNGGACCTTATGAAAGGATAGATGGAGTTGTGNAGTTTGGGGTTGATCCAGANAATNCTGCNAATTCCGGAATAATTGATNTGCAACATTCCCCNGTGGNTAGTGCNGGTNTAGTAAATTTCAGNTCNGATTTNGTTTTATTGACACCATCAACCANGGAATCTTCTCGTCTTCTTGTGGATGTTGTTAANAGGGGAAGNAAAANNGCNATATCTGATTTTAATATGGCATCTNCNNACTTGACTCCGTCGNCCACCATCGAGCCNGGAGACGGGTTTCTTTTNGAGCGTGGTTACACTGTGGTATCGATTGGCTGGCAGTATGATGTGTATCGTAGNGGNNCTCTACTCGGNATGGACCCACCACCAGTTNAACTTGATGGAAAACCTGTTGAAGGTACCAACTTGGTGGAAATTCGGCCGAATGAAAGAANCAAAAGNTCNCTNCTTGCTAACCGGGNNCATAANCCCTATCCCGCTAGTTCGACNAACAATGCNAAAGNCANNATGTATGTTAAAGATTGGGAGGATGGGCCGCAGGAAGAAATACCTAGAACCGAATGGTCTTTTTCTAAAGAACAAAATGGAA
>PAON01000014.1:0-29077 GCA_002708495.1 Dehalococcoidia bacterium
GTGGTACTGAAGTCGCAGCCGGTGGTACTGACGTCGCAGCCGGTGGTACTGACGTCGCAGCCGGTGGTATAGCAGCTACAACTTGAGGCTCTACGGATTCGGAGCTACAACCTACTATCCAAAGGGATAGTGACAACAAAGCTATCAGAAAAAAATAACGGCTACCTCTCATGATTACACTCTCACGTCTTAAATCTACTAATTTTTAATAATTCCTCTATTACCATACCAATAGGTGGTTAATTGGGTCAAAAATAACTATTGACACCTAGACGGTATTAATGCAGAACAACAACTGAGCCGCATTAAAAATGGTATGCAGTCATCAAAAGTTATAACCGCAAATTTGATAACCCCTCTGTGTTAATACAGAATGTGTTAATAAAATTTCTCTTTAAATTTTCCTTACTTGGAGCCTAAAAAATGTCACAAAAAATAGAAAAGGTCCTTATAACCGGTGCCACTGGGTATGTTGCAGATCAAATGCTCGCATTTATGAAAGAGCAATATAAAACTGTTCTAGTAGATACCAGGGAAGTAAACAGGCGAGGAGAACCGGTAGAAGGTGTAAACATAGTGGATTTAATTGATCCTGACAGAGACAAATATTCTCATCTTTTTGAAGGGGTCGACGCAGTAATACACCTTGCTTACAAAAGACGATCAGGAGACCCACTAGATCATTTCAATGACGAAAAACAGAACGTGGAAATGGCCTATAACGTCTTTAGATCATCGTATGATGCGGGTGTCCAGAGAGTTGTAATGGCAAGTTCAAATCATGCAGCAGATTGGTATGAGCATGCCTTAATACACAACGGAGATTTGGATATAGTAAGGCCCTATGATCTGCCACTGTCAGATAATTTTTATGGGTGGGCAAAAGCGACCTATGAACATATGGGCTTCTTGTTCGCGAGTGGAGGTATGGGAGAAGGAGGTGACGGGGCATCTAGTAATGCTGCAACCGGAAACCTTCTTGCGGGAAATCTAAACACCAGCCGGAAAATGGGTGTCGTTATGGTGAGAATCGGCGCTCCTCGTGATATCGAAACAGAGATGTACAGAGGAAAACAGGCTGCTTACAAAAGAGATCTTGGCGCTTATATAAGTCCTAGAGACATCACTCAGCTCTTTCACAAAGCTATGGAAACACCAAATATCGAGAACGAATATGGAGTTCCCTGGCAGGTGGTTTACGGTATAAGCAACAACACTCGAGCCTTTTGGTCCCTTACTAGCGCTAGGAAAGTATTGAGTTACGAACCTGAGGACGACTCTGAAATTATATTTAGATCTGGGATCAACGAGATCCTTAATGATTCAGGTAGAGTTGGGCCTATAGACGCTTAAATATTTGCCCTTCTAGCACTTTACCATCAGAGTATCTCTTGAGGTTTTCGACAGCAAAATCGGCACGTTTACGCATCATGCCGTCGGTCCCTGCCACTGTGTGAGGTTGAACTATAACGTTGGGTAATTTATAGACCGGCAGATCAAATTCAGGGGGTTCTTTGGCAAATGCATCCAGACCAGCACCGGCTATTTTTTTATCCCTGAGGGCATCGTATAAGGCATCCTCATCTATAAGACCACCTCGAGCAACATTAATCACATAAGAAGTTGGCTTTAAGAGAGCAATTCTTTTTCTATTGATTATGTGTTTCGTCTCTTCGGTTAAATGGAGATGCACAGATAAAAAATCACAATCCTCTATGGCCCCATCAAGATCTTCGGGTCCCCCCAGGAAATCAGGTTGTATCTCAGCTAAGATTTCCAGTTCGATCGGACGAACATCAATGGCATTAATTTTCATACCGAAAGCTTTAGCTCTACGTGCAAGTTGTTGCCCGCTAGCACCAAAACCCACTATGGTTAAAGTTCTTCCCTCCACTTCAAGACCATTGGCGCTGAAAACCGTTCCAGCATAAAACTGATCAGTTGCATTTCCATAATCATGAGCAAGCATGAGAATAAACATCATGGCCCCTTCTGCCAAAGACACACTGCTTAAATGGCCTGGGCAATGAGCAAGTATCATCCCTTTCTCAATAATTCGCTCCACCTCGACATGATCTAAACCATTTGTCTGAACCTGTATATATTTGATCCCTGNTTTTGCCGCAACATCCACTAATTCTGGNTCTATATTTCCTCCGAGNTCTACAATGACTTCCCTACCCGTCAACTGTGACAGCGCATCTTTTGATCTATCAAATATTTCAGTATCGAATTCCTTCAGCAAGATTTCAGGCAAGTATTGATGTCTTTCTTCAACGCTAACGATCGGATGTGGCAAATATGAAACCTTTAATTTACCCATCTGTCATACCTCCTCTAAATATCTATCAAACCCGATAAATTCAGAAAATACAAACCCAGGCTCTATCCTACATAAAATCAAATCCCCTAGCGAGATGACAAGTTTGCCTTATGCCGATATCCTACCCTCAATTAAGAAATCTACATGGATTGATAATTAAAAGGATAGCAAAATGCCAGAATCTACATTGACCATTGATTGCCAGGTACATGCGTATGAAAAGGATAGCCTTTCACGACCATGGAAAGGGTTCCTACAGGGCCCTGATGAAGTAACTGGGGATGACATGGTTGCAGCAATGGATTCAGTTGGTGTGGATGGAGCGATTTTGATATCTCCCGCAAGCCTATATGCCTATGACGCTAGCTATGCACTGGAAGTTTATGCAAAACACCCTGGTAAATTTGGCCTAGTTAGACCTTTCAACCCTAAATCTGAAACGGTGGGGGAAGAAGTTGAAAAATGGGCAGCAACCCCCGGGGTAGTTGGAGCCCGCATCATGTTAAGGCCATATGAGTTTACTGAATACCATCCAGGTCTGAGTAGCATTCTTGATGCTGGAGCCAAGGCAGGAATACCGATAAACATCATGTGTTCAGGAAACCTAGATTTATTCAGCCAACTTGCTGACAAGCATCCTAACACCCAGATGGTGATCGACCATCTGGGAATACCGCAGCCCCATCTTCCTCCAGTACCAGAAAATCCGTTTGCGGATTTGGACAAAGTCATATCACTGGCAAAGCATGACAATGTTGTCATAAAAATCTCAGGAGCTGGCACTTTGTCGCATGAACCATTCCCTTATGCTGACATTTGGGAACCTCTAGGCAAAATATTCAATGCTTTTGGCCTGGATCGCTGCCTGTGGGGAACCGACTGGACAAGGGCGGTCGAGCTTTTGACCTACAAGGAAGGAGTTGAAGCGTTTAGAGTCACAGATTCATTATCTGATTCAGAAAGAGAAATCCTTATGGGTGGCAGCCTGTCTAAAATTTATAAATGGGCCCCTAAGAAGTAAAGTTAATTTAGCATCAATCGTAAGTTAAAACGACAACCATAAATCTTGTTCTAGTGGTTCCCAGTATTCCACAGTGACTGATTCAATAATGAAATGTTCATACGGGTCTACCGATTTATATTCTTCGTAAGGCCCATCCCAGTTCTTCCTGCGTTCCTTGTAGGAATCATGTCCTTCCAGAGAATGGAATTCAAAATTCATTATGTAGCGCCCGGTAGGGTTTCCAGAGGAATCGAGTTGACGAAAATATTTAGCAGATTTCCATTCTGGAAATAATTTATCGTGATTTTTTCCTACAAATGAGAACCATTTCCTAATGATCTCATCATGGTCATGCTGATGACCCGGTTTAATTTCCCAGCTTTCAACTTCTATGAAACTCAACTTATAGTGCTCCTGATAAGCATTGATCTGACATAATATTGGAACAAATTCTGATGTAAAGGATCAAATGGTACAGTTCAGTATAGCAATCAGCGGCGACCGGGAGATCGAAGAATATATCTCCATAGGAAAAATTGTCGATCAGTCNGACTTCTCGAACTTAAGCATCTACGACGACCTTATGTTCAAACCAGCCTGGCCAATACTCAGCATAATTGCTATTAACACAGAAAGAATAAAAATCGGCCCTGCTGTATTAAACCCCTATCTGACACATCCTGCAGTGATCGCAGCCAATATCTCTGTAATCGATGAGATCTCAAATGGCAGAAGTTTCNTTGGCATAGGAAGAGGGGCCTTTTTGGATTTTCTAAACATAAAATCGGAAAAGCCTATTAGTGCAGTAGCAGAAGCCATAGAAATAATCCAAAATCTCACAAGGGGTNTCAAAAAGCCTTTCCATGGTGAGATTTTTTCTTTAAAGGAAGGGGCTTTTTTTAGATGGAATGATGAGCATAGAAAAATTCCAGTAATGGTTGGAACCTGGGGAAAGAAGATGTCTACCTTAGCAGGGGAGAAAGCAGACGAAGTAAAGGCAAGCCCTCTTTGGAACAGTGACTATGCTCGAACTCTACGCTCTCAAATAGACCAAGGTGCGATCTCGGCCGGAAGGGCACCAAGTGAGATTGGTCTGACTCTGGGTGTATTGACATCTATCCATAATGATTCCGACGTCGCAAAGGAATATGCTCGCAACTCACTAGCGATTTATCTGCCGCATTTATATCCGATGACAGAAGTGATGGGCGTACCTGCAAATGAAATAGACAATGTCAGGAAACTTTCCAATTTAGGAAAATATTCAGAGGCATCCAAATTAATTTCCGATGAAACTCTTAACAATTTTTCCTTATACGGTTCTCCCGGTGAGATCAGNTCGAAAATCACTTCTCTAATTGACACCGCTCCTGTAGATAAAATTGAATTTGGAACNCCACATGGCCCAAATTCCTTTGAGGCAATAAATTTACTGAAAAANGAGGTTATACCCTGGTTCAGNTAGTGCCTTAATATCAAGATATTTAGGAATCTGAATCGGTAAACCACTCCCACATCCTAGAAGCCAAAGCAACACTAACTTCAACATCTTCTGGAAGTAGATATCTCGATNCAACTAGTTCTNCAGCTGCTTCTTTAACTTGATCTAGGTAATCATCCTTACTTGAATAACGCTCCTCGATGGATAGCCTAGGATCACCGGNACTCAGCCTTTGTGATTGGGTCGCTGAAAAAGGAATNGTGCCCCCAGCAAATACCAGNAGCTGTTTATCACCACCNACNTCNGGATGACGCAAAGTCCATCCTGTATGAGCTGCCACTGGTACAGCTATCTCAGGAGCAATAATTCCACCAACCTCATTGCCATCAGAATTTACAGCAGGAACTAATCCTCCAAACTCTTTCCCTATTTCTGGAGGGATAATATTTGGATGTTCATTGCCATCACTNGGAGAAAACTCTCTTCTTCTTGGGGTTGCATGCCTTTCCGGATAATTTGACCCTGGTATCTTTGAAAATACGGCTTGCAAAGAGGACGGGTGCACCAAAGTTCCTTTCTCGATTTTTGGGTGCTCAGAGGCTGGAGGCTCTTTACCCTCAGTGACCCAAGCATCCATATTTATTAAACAAGCCCTCAGCAAAGGAGTGTAATCGATAATGCTCCTAATATTTTGAGANCGCTCTGCACCCTCAACTATGAAACCATTATCCGTCGGAGGCCAAACACCNATACCGTGCTCGGTACCTGCAAAGTGATATACCCTCGTATTTGATCCTTGATGAATATCTCTTCTACCATCAGGGTCAGTATGAAGCAACGAAGCATCAACCCTGTGATACTCAGCTGAAGTATTCGTGTACATAATCTTCAGATTACTACCTCTACCATCAAGCCTTCCATGCAATGAGCCAGTATCTTCAGTCTCCGGATCTGTTTGTTCAATAGAGGCAAAGGGAAACAGTTGATGCATCATATTATTTCTATCTTTAGAATTCTGCCCAAAACGTTGATTAAACTCACCACGCATTCCTCCTGCAACATTGGCTATGAAGCCATCCAACGTTTCACGGCCTACCTCATCTAAATTAAAATCGTTATATGCGAATGTTCGAAGGAATCTGCCAGTTTGGGAACGCCCGTAAGCATAGGCTGTATCAATCCCTTCTACCGGTGACTCCANATGNGNGCTACCGTTTTTGATCCAGGAAACACAATCCCTCAATGCAGCAAAACTAAGTCCAATTACAGGTGCACCTACCGCGGTATATACGGCCTGATACAAACGCCCTTTCTCAAAGCCTTTTTCAGAGCACACGTACCCAGGATCTGGGTGGTAATCTCCTGCATCATCTATCCTCCCAAATTTCCAGTCATCCCGTGCCATAGNTTCGGCNGGCCCATCNGGCATGTCTCGAATTTCTATCAAGGCTGAAGATTCATGCATATCNGCTGTTTCATAAGCTTTGTGGCCTTTGTCTGANANNAGNAAATTNTGNGTATCTTCAGGNGACTGAAGTTGCATATATACCTTGCCTTCCAGCCGACTNCCATCNGNATTCAGGGCCTCAGGTCCTCGCATAGTTATAAGGGCATCAAAAGGAGGGGCATCGACCTGCCAACCACAGGCCACAACTACATAGCCTTTTTCCATTAAAAGTCCATCGCCTAAATCAACCTCAGCATCTATCGGAGTGTTTTCATCTATTAGAGGTCTCGTTCCTCTATTAAAGTTGGGCAGCCCAACCCTATTCCCTCTGTTTACTACATCCAACAGTAATTTTCCCGACACTTTAGTCTTGTCTACAGGAAGAATTAAGGAAACATCTGACTCAAATTCGACAAATCCATCTGGATTTACAGGGGCGAGCTTTACATCAGTTATTCTGGAATTAGCCTCATTTTCAGGGTTGACTTGAAAGGATAAAACTCCCCGAATCTCTTCATATTGGCCAACATCACCGAAATGCTTTCCGTCAGCAAGAACTCTCCTAAAGGTTGTGTCGAATTTAGTGGCTGGCATAAGAGGCTCCTATATGTATTACAAATGAGATGACTGTTTTACAGCATTTGAGAAAAGTTCGCAAAATTCCCNTTTNGNCNTAGNGTAAANCATGAATTTTCAATCTTTACGGTAAGGGGNTAAAATCCATAGATATTTGATGAATTCACAAACGAGGTAATNATGACGGATATGGAAAAAACAGCNCTAGTAACNGGAGGGTCCAGNGGAATTGGTAAAGCTATAGCNAAAGATTTTTCAAANAATGGNATCGANGTTGTAGTAACCGGCAGAGATAAAGATCGGCTCCGAGATACGGCAAAAGAACTTGAAACATATGGTAACAAAGCTTACTGNATAGATGCAGATTTAGGCACTGACACAGGGGTCACCCGAATCTTTNATTTCCTAAAAGNGGAAAACCTTGAAGTGAACGTCCTGGTGAACAACGCTGCAATTATCCACTTGTCTACACATTTGATAGATTTTGATATGGAAAATTGGCAGGAAGTTATAAATGTCAATTTGATNGGTGCAGTAAAAATAACAAANCTTCTATTACCTGGCATGGTTTCCCAAAATTACGGAAAAATCATCAATATTTCATCGATAGGTGGACGGAAGGGAGCAGCAGGAAGAAGTGCCTATAGAGTAACCAAGGCCGGATTAATTAGTTTTACAGAATCATTGGCTGCAGAGGTAAAATCATCTGGTATAGATGTCAATTGCGTTTGTCCCGGTAGCGTTGTTACAGAAGGATATGTGGAAGCATTTGGTCAACAATCCATCGAAAACGATCACATGATGGATCCATCTGAAATTGCCACTTTATGCTCATTTTTGGTAAGTGAAAATTCTTCCGCCGTTACAGGGGCAACCATCGATGCATACGGACCGTCAAACCCATTATTCAGGTAACTAAACAAAATTTTTGATTGGTGAATGTTCCTGTTAGTATTGCCAAAACTTCGAGAAATATGCCCTTAAAAGCTAGGCTTATGAACAACATTAATAAAGGTCCCCTTCAAGGAATGAAAGTCCTGGATTGGACTATGTGGCAGTTTGGTCCTGTCTCAACAATGATGATGGCGGACTTAGGAGCCGAAGTTATTAAAATAGAGTCATTGGACGGAGACCACGGGAGACAGTTTGGCCAGGTAAGCGGGGTGGCAAGTAATGCATACGACGGGGTCAGTTCTCACTATTTCGAGGTACTTAACAGGCAGAAACTTGGTATAGCTATCAATTTAAAGGAAAAACGTGGGCAAGAAATTATTCACTCCCTCGTGAAACAATCTGATGTTTTTGTTCAGAATTTCAGACAAGGTGTCGCAGAAAGACTTGGTTTAGGTTGGGAAGATTTACAAAAAATAAATTCTCAACTGGTATACGGCTCAGCTACTGGATATGGACCTCTGGGAGAAGATTCCAATAAACCAGCATTTGCATTAACTGGGGAGGCTAGATCAGGGTCTTTATGGTGGGGAGGACCTGAGGATAACACCCCTTATAACTTGCACGGGGTGGCAGATCAAATGGCAGGAATAATGCTCAGTTACGGAATATTATCCGGGTTGCTCTACAAAGAACGTCATGGCCTCGGCCAAAAAATTGAAACTTCTCACTTAGGTAGCATGATGTGGTTAGGAATGATGCGAGATGGTATAGGGCTACTTGAAGGTCAGGAATTGAACAGGCAACACAGAAGTAACATGAACAACCCTTTGTGGAATACATATCAGACCAAAGATCGAGTTTGGATCGCATTATCCATGAGTCAAGGAACAAGGTATTGGCCTATTTTCTGCAAAACAATTGCCCGTGAAGATTTAATCACACAGCCTGAATTCAGTACCCCTGAATCTAGGGAAGAAAACAAGCATCACGTAATTGGTGAATTAGACGAAATATTTGGATCAAAAACTTTTGTAGAGTGGGAAAAAATATTGGGGAGTTCTGGTTTGATATGGGAGAAAGTCCAATCGACCCTTGATTTACCCAAGGACAAACAAGTCACATTAAATAATTACCTTGTTCCTTTCGATCACCCAATCATTGGTGATTCTATGTGGCATCAACTCCCATTGGCCTTTGACAAAACTCCGTTATCTACAGAAAAAATGGCCCCATCTCTAGGGGAAAACACAGAAGAAATACTTATCGATCGTCTGGGTTATTCTTGGGACGATATCTCATCGTTACAGGATGAAGGTATTATTTTGTAGCTTCATTTTCTGATTCCAATGATGGAATTTAAAAGGGTAGATAAAACGGCTCCGTCAGTTTAGTGTCGAATGCTACATCGGACATCAACAAAAGACCGAAAACTATACTGGCGGTTCCTGCAACTCCATTTACTATATTGGTGATCTTTTTATTGTTGGAGCTTATTACGAAAGGAACACTCAATAAAATGGTAATTAGGGCCATAGAAAATACTGTCCCTACACCGAAAAGGATCAAATAAACCAATCCTGTGGTAAAGGTATCTATTGTAGGCAATAAAACAAGCATCACGGCTGCACTACCTGCCATACCGTGTATAAACCCGATTAAAAATGATTTAAGGCGAAAAAATGGTCTGCCTGGATTAAAAAGTGAGTGACGCTTCTCAATCGAGGGATCTTCCTGTGATGAATGAGTCCCATGAATATGCATATGAGAGTCCCCGTCGTGAGCATGTTGATGCACATGCAACTGACGTCTTCTCAAATTCCAGTACACCTGGAGGCCTAAGAATATCAACATCGCCGCAACACCAATTTCAAAATAATGGGCAACTCCTTCATAAAAATCCATTACGGCGGATTTAAGAAGTAATATTACTATCCCCAATATTANCAGTGGTGCTGTGTGTCCTAGCCCCCACGACGCACCTACCCAGAGGCTTCGAAACGCATTTCCGTACTCATTTACTATTGTTCCGACAGCAACAACATGATCAGCATCGGTAGCATGCTTGAGTCCAAGCAAGAACCCAAGAATAACTACGGCTATTGCCCCAGAATCACTATCCAAGAAAACACCTCAATGAAATTTGCTCCAACCCCTATGATACATTAGTATCATTCCTATGACTGTTTTGAACGAAAAACTACACGGCCCAGATGGTGCTTTGAAGGCCATATCCAATTTGGATAAAGACATCGAACTAGCACTTGAAACATATGGCCCTCCACCTGATCGTTCATTACCTGCTACCTTCCAAACACTGGCGAGATCAATTGTCGGCCAGCAAATTTCAGGGGCTGCCGCAACCAGCGTATGGAAGCGTATGAAAGAGGCNGANGTCTCAACAGAACAAGTTATATCCAAACTGGANCCCGACGATATGATGCCGTTAGGGTTATCCCGCAGAAAAGCTGAATATATCATAGGAATNGCTAAGGAAATCACCACTGGGGAATTAGACCTAAAATCATTTCCTCAAATGAGTGGTGAATCTGTGCAAAAAAGACTAGTTAAGATCAGGGGTGTCGGTGCTTGGACAGCAGACAATTATCGGCTTTTTGCTCTTGCAGACTTAGATGCCTGGCCCGTGGCAGATATAGCGCTCCAAGAAGGAATGAAAATACTTAAATCGCTTGATATGAGACCAGATGTGAAAACCATGGAAACCATGGGTGAACCATGGAGACCTTTTAGGGGTGTCGGGGCACTTATCTTATGGCATATATATGGTTCTCACAAAAGAAAGGCTACGATAGCCGATATCTAACTCATAACAGGACCAAATGGTAAATAAAGACACCCCGCCATGGCGTAATAATAAATTATGGTCACTCGCTGTGGCCGAGACTCTTTCTTGGGCTTGTCTTTTCTACGTCTTTCCAGCTTTGTTGTTAAGATGGAAAGAATCGTTTGGATGGAGTATCTCCCAATTATCCATCGGTTTTACACTCGCCCTTATAGCATCTGCTATAACTGGAATCATTGCCGGACGCATTATAGACAGCGGGCATTCTCGAAAACTTATGACCTCTAGTGTTGTAATAGGTGCTATTTTACTTTCACTCCTGCCCACTGTTACCGCAATCTGGCAATTTTATTTAATTTGGCTTTTAATTGGATGCACCCTGGCTGGATGTCTCTATGACCCATGTTTTTCGTATCTGACTCGTACCTTTCAAGAAAATGCAAAGAACGGCATTATTATGATTACCTTGATCGCAGGGTTTGCCAGCACAATCTCATATCCTCTGTGTACCTTAGTTTCCGAACTTTACGGCTGGGAAATTACAATATACCTTCTATCTGGAATACTTTGTCTGATCTCAGCTCCTTTGTTTTGGTACGGAACATCTATCCGAGCGGGTACCGTATCCAATTCTGGGGGAAAAGCAACATCTTCAGTGATAGGAATCGTCAAACCTACCTTATCTAGCCCTGTATTTTGGGGCTTGATGATGACTTTTGCGGCAATGGCTTCAAATCAAGGAATGATAGTCAGCCAGATTTTCCCTCTACTGGAAAGTCGAGATATTTCACCCACTTCCACCGTGTTTTTTGCCTCGTGTATAGGGCCAATGCAAGTAATTGCCCGACTTATTCTTTTTGCAACAGAATCCGTTGCCAATAAAAACATACCGATGATGGCAGTGTGTCTCACAAGTCTGGTTTTCCTATGCCTATCCAGCCTTGCTTTAGTTTTAGGTGGGACTTCCTTAATATTTATTGTGGCTTTTGTAATGTTCCAAGGAGGACCCTATGGTCTGTTCAGCATTGTAAGGCCAATTATTACTGCCGACTTACTCGGTAGAGCAAATTTCGGTTTATTATCTTCAATGGTCGGTATAGGAAGCGTTTGGGGCTCAGCTTTCGCCCCTGGTGTAGCAGGAAGCATAGCTGATCGATGGAGCTACGATACAGTATTACTTACCACATCCTCTATTGCTGCTGTCGGCCTGGTAAGTTTGATAGTAACTTCGGCACTTCAGAGAAGGAATCCCTTTCCTTCTTTATAAACTCTCATCAACGCTATATATATCTATCGCGTTATCACGAAACATTAAAGCACGTTCGGCAGGAGAATAATCCTTGGAAAAGATTTTAAAGGCGTTGTACAAGATGTTATATGAATAAGATACCTTGTCTACAGGAAAGTTACTCTCAAACATACCTCTCTCAGGCCCAAACTGTTCAATGCAATAATTTAAAAGAGGCCCCATCTGGCTGGCCAGTTCCTCCGAACCAATAGGTTCTTGTCTTAGATGCCAGTCAAATCCGGTTCGTGGCATACCTATACCTCCAAGTTTTACAACCACATTAGGACATTCCGACAACTCTTTTATACGGTCTCGCCAGTTTGCTAAAACCTCTTCCCGGATAGATTCATATGGACCATCTAGGACTAACCCGCCGACATGGTTAAGTATTATTTTCAGATCAGGAACCGTTTTAGCCAAATCAACTAATTCTCCAAGTTGGTGGGAGTACATCCAAGCCTCGAAAGTAAGGCCCATATCAGCTAAAACTTTGGCACCATCCTGAAAATTCTTAGTGAGCATTTGTCCTTCATTTTTATGAAGAGCCGTATTTTCAATTTCAGGGTGAGGATCCCAGGTAACGGAATGTCTTATACCCCTAAACCTCTTTGGNCTGGCCTCTTTTAAGGCCTCCAGTACTTCCCTCACCTTACTACCAAGGTTGAGGTTTGCATGCCCCACGATAGCAGCGGCTGCTCTACTATCGCCGTATATACCGCTGGCACTTGCCGCCGCCAAACCTTGGACAAATTCCACTTCACCGATAGGTTTCATATGGTCAGGGGCATTTTGGCGATACATAGAGCGGGCTTCAATAAATACCGTAGAAGTTACATTATGTCCGCTTGTTATATCCTCAACTAGCTGAGGCAACAAATACTCTTGATAGGGNATTCTTTCTAACCTGTGATCCCAAAAATGGTGATGAGGATCACATATTGGCAAATCGGGCTCCAGGGTCTCCTCGATAGTCAAATCCAACCAATCATTTCCACCAAATGGCATAGTTAGTACTCCATGCTTTAATCATTTTTCTCAATTTCATGCAAATATACATGATTTCAATGACAATGTGGGGTAGGACATTTTCGGAACCTCAAGGTTGTTACCTGCAAAACGTATAATTGGGGTNTTNGNAAATTTGAAACATAAANTTGCTGAANAGGNTTTTACATGGGTACTAAAGAGTGGTTTAAAGGNAATCTTCACACGCACACTACTAAGTCAGATGGAGATGAAACTCCTGAAAAGGTATGCGAGTGGTTTGAAAAACATGACTACGACTTCTTGGTATTAAGTGATCACAACCACTTAACATTACTAGATTACGAGTCAACTGGAAAATCAAACCTGAAAATGATTCCAGGAGAAGAAGTTACGGCTTTTGCTTCTTCTAATATGGCACCGGTACATATCGGGGCTATAGGAATTAGTAAACTAGTGGAACCTGTTGTCTGTGAGGATGTGATTACCACATTACAAATGAATATAGACCACATTTTAGAAGCAGGTGGAATAGCATGCATTAACCATCCTAATTTCAAGTGGGCGTTTGACCATAGAGAGATGGTGAAAACTGAGGGAGCAGTACTGTTTGAGGTTTATAACGCAAGCAGGGGTTGTAACAACTTAGGGGGGGAGGGGAAATTCTCAACCTCTGAAATGTGGGATCACATGCTGACCCAGAAAAAGGTAATTTATGGGGCTGCTACTGATGACTCCCATGATTACCGAGATTTCGCGCCAGATAAACACAATCCGGGCAGAGGGTGGATAGTGGTCAGATCAGAATCTGAAGACCAAGATTCATTGATAAAAAACATGCATAATGGGAATTTTTATTCCTCAAGCGGTGTTTCCCTAGATGATATGGAAAGCTCAGATCAACACATTGAGTTTTCTATTTCTCAAATAGATGCTTTTCTATATTCCACCAAATTAATTGGTNAAAATGGGCGAATATTGAAAGAAGTGTCTGGAAACAAAGTCAGATACGAATTTGAAGGAAATGAAGGATATGTACGTGCAGAGATAATGGATTCCGATGGGGCATTAGCATGGACNCAGCCCATTTTCGTCTTATGAAATACATGGCTTGTAGNCTNAGCNTACAAGCCATGTNTAACACTTCCTAGACCTGAACTCTATGTACTACTCTTCCCACAGATCGCCAAGGTGACTGAGTCAAAAGGTCCAAAACTCCAGCACTAGCCAATTTAGCCAGAGCATCCTTTCGGTTATCTTCCAACTCTTGCAAACTACCCGCCATGCTCGTAACTCTAATTAACCCGCCCTGTCCAGCGAGCGGTCTGCTGACCATTGGCTTAACGGTTGAATCAATTTTTTCGCGAACCTCCAAAAGTGTGGCAAGTAAGTCATTTCTACTACCCATTTTAGCGTTAAAAAATGTACGTGATATCAGGTTAGCCTGAAATCCATCTGGTCTTTCTACAGGTCCACTCAAATTCTCAGATAGAATGTACGCAGTCCTGTGGCACAGTGCGTCAATGGCAGCCAACCTACTCTGCACCTCGTCGTTATCAAAAGAAGATTCCATCATAGTGTCAACCTCATCTAAGTTTTGAAATCCACCTATCAAACTAACAAATGAGACTCCGTTCTGGGTTGGGTTTGGCACCGAAATAGGTGCGGTTAGGTTACCTGGTCTTCCGGTAGCATCCAAAGAAGCCTTAACTGCGGCTAAAACTTCCGGCCCTTTACCAGGTAATGGGGTTCTAATAAAATTTATAAAATACTGCATTAAATATATTCTCCGTTTTTTATTTTGATCTAGTTAGCTACATAAACCATCCGGGCTGTATGCCTAACATAGGTTTGTCTCAAATCTCTGACCTTTTGTACAGCGGATTTGAATTTGTCTCCATTTATTGCATCAGAATGTTTTTCAAAACTAGCTAAACTATCGTAGATGGCCGTCGCCCTAACAATGTCTTGGTCACCTACGTAAGGCACCGTGATCAAGGGTTTCATGTCTTCACCGTAGAGATCTCTTATCTCCAAAAGTGCCGCTGCCAGTTCTTGAGCTTTACCTGATTTGGCTTTAAGAATATTTCTGGCCATATACTTTGGATTCGACGGCATGTTCTCACCTGGAGCTAGCACTCTTAGAATTTGAGCTTGTACATCGGTGCAATGCGTGTCTATTGAATCCAAAATACTCATTGAATTAATCACATTATCATTAACCTTTTCTATCTCATCAATCGAATCTAATACTCTGGCGCCAACTATCAAATGGCCTGAACCTGTAGGCGCGTTCACTGATATAGAAACGTTTCCTTGAGTTGATCCAGTCTTAAACTGCTCCACTACAGCATCGAGAACCTTTTGGCCTAAACCAGGTTTAGCGACCCGCCTTGACTGCAACACATAATTCGGCATGAAAACCTCCGTTTTAATTGATTAGAGGCGGAGAATAACATCTGAGTTATTTTTATGCTAACTCGTATATTTTATCTTTTTACTAATAAAATATGATCCACTTATATATCTGCTGATATCAAAAGACATTAAGTGGAATGGAAATAAAAGAGGACTTAACGAAATTGGGCTAATAGCTTTCTTTAAACCTGACTAAGTCCAAGAAACCAGTGGATTTCAAATCTCTTTCGGCGATATATCTCATATATATTCTCAAAAAAACCTTAGCGTCTGACAAATCGTCTACGTAAGGATCGGAACTATCTGACTGGAGTTTCAAATTAAGGGATCTTTGGAAAAATCGGAGTACTGTGAGTGCGGAAACAGAAATACTCCATGACTGATCTGTACCATAGTTGTTAACGCAATCAGGACATAAAACCCCTCCCGCTACCGGATCAAAGATATGATCATTCCTATCAAGACCATTACGACATTCCACACAACTCACAAACTCTGGAAGGAAACCTGAGACGTGCAGTAGCCTAAACTCAAACCACAATATCCAAAATTCACGCTGTTCTAATCGATCTAAATTAGATAGGGTTTCTAACAATATGTCGAATAAAGAAAAATTGGGAGATCTGTCTTCACCAAAAGTGTCCACCAACTCAGCTATATAGATTCCCTCAGCGATGGCAGTCAAGTTTTTTCTGAGGTTTTTATAGGACTCGATCACTACACATTCATTAACATTATCGAGGCTTCTCCCCCGAGCAATGGAAGCCTGGACATGGTTCAGGATTTCTAAGCTACCGCCAAATTTACTGCCGGGGCGCCTGACCCCACGAGCCACAGCCGCCACCTTACCAAGCGAACGAGTGTAAAAAGTGATTATTCGATCAGTTTCACCTAACGGCATCTGCTTTAAAACAACGGCCTTCGTTTTATAAACTCGGTTACCTGTCATAGGCACGCCTTAAAACACTGGGGAAGTTAGAAATTTTGCCGGCCTTCTATAGCTCTACTTAGTGTCGCCTCATCCGCATATTCCAAATCACCCCCAATCGGAAGGCCTCTGGCAGGCTTAGTTATCTTTATCCCCGACGGTTCAATAAGTTTATGAATAAACATTGAGGTAGCCTCTCCCTCCAAATTAGGGTTAGTGGCCATGATAATTTCAGTCACGTCATTATCTATCAGTCTCTGCAACAAGGGTTTTACTTTTAAATCATCCGGTCCGATCCCATTGATTGGTGAGATAACTCCATGAAGAACATGATATAACCCGTCAAATGTAGAGGTTTTTTCTAAGGCCATAACATCCAAAGGTTGTTCTACCACACAAATTTTACTTTGATCTCGTGTTGTATCTGAACAGATGGTACAAGGATCATTTTCAGTTATATGAAAACATTTTGAGCAAAGTATTATACGAGTTTTAACGGAGAGAATCGCGGAAGCTAGGCTCTCAGCTTGTTCCGCTGGCATCCTAATTAGATGATAGGTCAAGCGTTGAGCCGATTTAGGGCCGACCCCTGGGAGTCTACCAAACTCATCTATAAGTCGCTGAACAGGAGGGGTCCCGCTCGAATATTCCATATTCAACCTAGGTAAGGCCTGGTATGTTCAAGCCCCCGGTTATAGCACCCATTTTTGAAGATGCCANTTCCTGAGCCTTNTCCATTGCGCCATTAACCGCAGATAANACAAGATCCTGAAGCATTTCAACATCATCNGGATCCACNGCATCCGGNTCTATTTCTATTGATTCCACTANCATTTTNCCNGANACCACCACTTTTACCNCACCNCCACCNGAAGAAAANNCCACTTTNGTTTCCTCAATTTCTTGCTGGGCNTTCANCATTTGNTTTTGCAACTGTTGAGCCTGTTTCATCATGTTNCGNTTCATCATTATNNTTTACTCCTTTCTTCAACTATACGGGCTCCAAGTGATTGTGCAGCTCGGACCANNTGACTTTGNTGANCAATNGGNCCTCGGACCGATNTCACTTCANTACTGGNCAGTTCCACNCTAATTTTATACTTTTTACCTAGAACATTTTCGACGACACTTTCAAATTGACCGTGCACTAGCGGGTCTTCTATTTCGCTGTTGATTCTGTCAAGATGAGAGCTATGTAGAAAGGTTAACACCAAAGTGTCATCCTTAATTTTCCGTTCTTTGCATCCACGAAGCAAAGCACCCAAATTAAATCTTTTGCCNGTTTGTCTTAGCGAACGTAATAACTCATTCCAGTGTTCATCAATACTATCGCCAGAAGCAATTGTTCGGAGACTCACTTCATTTGTTTCTAATTCAGATGATTCACTTTTAGAATTAGTTTCCGTAACTGATACGACAGCCGGTGGGGAAACAATATTTTTTGTTTGCTTCTCATTTATGGGTTTGCTTATTTCTGGTTTTTGTTCAGTATTAATGGCAGGCCTCTCAACGACCTGTTTTTCGCTTTTCCTATTGACCGTACTTACGGTATTTGTCTCTTGGAATTGATTTGGGATTGCCTCGCTGTTTTCTGGGCTCATAATCGATTCCAGTATGGCAATCTCCAATGGTAATGCCCGGGTCAGCACATCTCTGAAGTTGACTTCAGATATGATTTTTGCGATGTGTATCAACCTTTCCATACTAAATTTTTCTGCTATGTTCTGAAGACGGTCTCTAAGGGCGTCGCCAAGTTCGGATCCATCACTGGCATTTGATTTTAGTAAAATCAAAACCCGGATTATTTCAATAAGACTTGAGTGAATCTGGGTAGGTTCTTTCCCATCCTCAATCATTTTCCCTAGGCGAACGAGACTGTCTTTCACCTGGTTATCCGCTATCAAATCCAATAAATCTGCTGGTAACGACTCATCTGTCAGGTTAAGCAGCTGTCGAACATCCCGTTCTGTTACCGGTGGCTCTGAGGAAACTATCACCTGTTCAAGAATGTTTTCGGCATCTCGCAAACTTCCCGTCGACTTACGAGCCACCAACATTAAGGCCTCATCTTCAATTTCCACGGCTTCTTCGACACTCAATTTCCTTAATTTCTTTACAATATCTTGAGATGGAACTCTTCTAAAATCAAAGCGCTGACATCTAGAAATTATGGTCAATGGAACTTTATGAACATCTGTAGTGGCAAGTATCAGAATGGCATGGGGAGGTGGTTCTTCTAAGGTTTTTAAAAGAGCATTAAAGGCTTCCGGTGTAAGCATGTGGACTTCATCTATGATGTAGACTTTGAACTTACCTTCCGCAGGACTGTAATGTATTTTCTCAGTTAGATCCCTTATGTCCGCTATACGGCGATTACTAGCTGCATCAATCTCAATCAGATCAATAGCTCTGCCTTCATTTACTGCAAGGCACATATGGCAGCTATCATCAGGTTCACCGTCACTTGGCGATAAGCAATTTACAGCTTTTGCCAATATCCTCGCTGTGCTTGTCTTCCCAGTCCCTCTGGGCCCACAAAACATATAGGCATGCGATACTCTATCAGTTAGGACAGCCTGTTGCAGAGTATGGGCCACATGATTTTGCCCAACTAACTCGGATAATGTACCGGGTCTCCATTTTCTGTACAGTGCCTCAGCCATATCTATGTACTCACCCGGCCATAATCTCCTTTTCTAAGGATTCCATTTCTTTTCTATCATCAACCTCTATGTGATCATAGCCCAATAGGTGCAGAAATCCATGAATCACCAGGGTTTTCAACTCTTCCTGCAAATTAATCTTATGCTCTAAAGCTTGCCTTTCAGCCTGGGGAAAAGATATCACCACTTCCCCAATTTGCTTGGTTAGTCCATCAGGAATTATGAATTCTAAATGAGACAGCCCTACTCGGTTGTCCTCTTCAACCCCATAATACTCTCCTTCATGATCATTTGAGAAGGACAGAACATCGGTTACCTCATCAATTCCTCGATACCTTTCATTTAGGCTCTTCAAATACTCGTCACCAGTAATATAGATGCTGGCCTCACAAGATGAAACTCCGCATTTTTGCAGTGCATCTTTTCCAGCTTTAATGAGATTTACTGTGAAGGGTTCGATATCAAAAACATCGTCATAATGACAATTTAATACGATTGATTCTTCCAATTGACGCACACCTAAAATTGAACCTATTCGGGCTCAATTAGTGTAATTTAAGTACAAAATGCAACCANGGAATTAATTCAACTAGCAGATTTTAACCAGTGACCCGTACTGATTCGATCTTACTAAATAGTTTGAGCCACTGTACGAGAATTCCACTTCAAATCCAGGGGTTATTTCTTGGCTTCCACCTGAAGATTCAGTGCAACCCAAATTAGGTCCTTCCCATTCTTTTTGTTGCAGACCAATAAAAGTTAAATCTGGTTGATCAATCTTCAATTCAGAAGCTAGTGTCCACGCAGCCGAAACTTGGGCACATTTCGAGCCAAGATCATCTTCATCGCTAGATTTGGATTTAACAACTGAAGAATCAGTTGTAACTAGGGTTGCGTGGTCGACCCCAGCCCTCATTTCTTCAAATAATTTTCCGAAGCTTTCAACCGGCATAACAACGGTAGTGCCACTACTTAGTATAGATTTAAAAGACTCCAAGGAACGTTGGAACGAATAGAATTCCGGATCCTGCTCTAGTGCCTGTGCAAAGATCCTTGTTGCTTCCGCCTCACCACAACCGTTAATTATCTGACTATCTCTGGTAGCAGCGGCAATAATTATGGTGGCTTTACGATCAGCGTCAGCTCTTACTTGCGCATCGATTTCTGCCCCCTCCGCTCTTTCTTTGTCAGCTTTTCTTTGTCTTTCAGCCTTCATTCGGGAGTAAACGCTATCAGCAATTTCTCCTGGGAAATCTGCCCTTTTTATCCGAACATCTTCAACTTCAATACCAAATTCCAATAATTTAGGGGTGACAGCCGTTTTAACATTGGCCATCATCAGATCTCTTTGGGTAGTAATGATTTCTGATTGGCTGTGAATACCTATCTCTCTTCTGAGTTCCGAAGAAATTATGTCAACCGCGCGGTCGGAAGCTCGCTGTTCATCACCGAGCCTTTCCTTGAAAACCCTTGGGTTTGTTATACGTCCTCTGGCATACACGTCAACAATGAGACGTTTTTTGTCTTTGGTCAGTAGGGAGTCAGGTGGAGCGTCAAAAAGCAAAAGTCTTTTCTCAAATGTTGTCACCTGATCTATAAACGGTGTCTTAATCCTCAAACCTGGTGTGGTTATTTCACTTTTTATCTGGCCAAATCGTGTAACGATTCCGACTTCTGTTTCACTAACAGAAAAGAGGATTTGTGGCAGCATAATGGCCAATATTATGACCAAGGCAACCAGTATGATAGAGAAAAATTTCATTATAGTATTACTCCTGGCCGCCGGACACCGGAACAGGTATCACGTTACTAGTATTGCCCGGATTGACTAATATTACTTCATCCGGGTTCCCCAGTATCTTCCCAACAGCTGGGAGTATATCCTCCATGGCTTCAAGGTAGAGACGCTTTCGTGTCACATCTTTTGATTTTGAATATTCCTTTTGAATCGACAAAAATCTCTGTGCTTCTCCTTCCGCAACCGCAATATCTTGCTGTCTCGTCCCTTCTGCATCTTGTAAGGCCTTAGCTGCGGTACCTCTTGCTTGAGGCAAAACACTTTCTTTGTATGCGTCAGACAAGTTAATTATCCGAGCTTTGTCTTCTTTTGCTCTAACGACATCATCGAAAGCATCTTTCACTTGTTCTGGGGCGAATACATAGAGCAATTTTACTTCTCTGACCCTTATACCACTTTGGTATTGATCTAATATGCCCTGGAGTTTTGATTTAGTCTCAATCTGTANAATTTCTTTATTNTCGGTTAAGACATCGTCAATAGGCCTGCTCCCAACAANTTGTCTTAACGAAGTNTCTGTCGCATCTTTCAAAGTGAAGGCATCCGGAGAAACAACTTTATAAAGGTAGTCTTTCAGATTCTTAATGTCATATTGAACCAATAGTTGTACATCAACTATATTAGGTGCCTCTCCCGGAGCTCCCGACTCGTCTGGATCTCCAGTAATCATCAATGACTCATCCAATACAGGAGTCCCCGCTCTTACCCCAAGTTCCAATCTGCGAATTTCATCAACCCGGACTATATCTTGCGCTCCCACCGGTCCTGGCCACCACCACTGCAATCCTGTACCTCTGGTCTCAGAATATTTACCAAACATTCGAAGAGCCGCCTCCTCTCCAGGTTGAACAGAGAAAAACCCTGTTGCAAACCACCCAATCACACCTAAAACGAATACTCCTATAATGAGGTATGGGANCTTGCTTTTCCCTTTATTACCCCCACTTGAAGAATTGCTGTCATCTGAAGAGCCGCCAAACAGCCCTTTTATCTTTGCAATAATTTGCTCTATGTTAACTTCTGGGTCTTCTTGTCTGTACATATTGCCCCGTGGAGATTTTTGTGAACTTAATTCTAGCATAGGAAGCATAAAGAAAAGACTAAATATATCTTAAAACACAGTCAAATGGGCTGTGGAGAGCCCAAGTCATAGGAGCTCGAATAAAGTAAATTAAGACTAATTAAGAGGTTTTACCGGAATAGATTCAAAAACCTATCCTCATAATATCGGTAGACTCCCCATTTATCCAACTCATTTTTTAGAGTCTCTGCACTTCCACCCTTTTTCACTGACTTGAACATTTCCTCAATCTGGTTCGCAGCAGCTGCCGGTACTCCTCCTGCAAAACTTTGCGGTTCCATGAGTCCGGCACCTCTCATTTCTCGGCTGTTGAAAGAAACGGATGAGGCGGTAAACTCNTATATGAATTTAAGAAGAGCTACATCCCAGAACTCATCCACTCCGGATATAACGACGGAGAGATCATTCTTTTTATCTCTGAGCTCTTTGGAGATACGGTGAGCAATCTCGTTTGGGTTGCCGCTCAGAATCTCCAGATTTTCAGGTTCATTATTGTATTGATACATAATCCCGGGGCTGTTAGCCCCATAGAGGTGTGCTACCTGATTGAAGTATTTATAAGCCTCGTCACTGAACCCATTCAAATTCATAGCATAGGTTGGAGTAACTANCTTTGGTTGTTCAGCCTTCACTTTACCTTTCCGAACCACCCCTTCCAGTTCTTTTTTTTGAGAATCGATCGCGGTGTACAAAGGTTCTGTAACTACAAAATATTCTATGCTGGTAATACCAAACGTAGCTAGATGCTGCTTTGGGTACTTGACGACATATGTTTGCTCTATCGCTTTGTACCAATCCGAAGAGGAACTCATTTATTACTCACCCTAAATATAAATAACCTTACTATTGTATCAATGGAGGACTTACCTACGGCGGGACCAAATAACCAATGCTGGAATGATTAAAAGAAACATCGAATAATCTGTTGCATAGTTCTGACTATTCAATCGGTTGCAACCTCCATTTTGCGAGGCCTCGGAACCCTTATATTCAGAATTTACCGTGTCATCAGGTTGATCATNTGAAGTGATGTTTTGAGAAGTGTTTATTTCTGTGGATTTTACTGAAGTGGACCCAGATTGAGGGGTCAAAGAAAAGAGTCCCANTGTAGGTCTGGGTATAGGAGTTGGNAATTTNTTCTTTGACAAATCCGGTTCATATACAGGGGCTCCTATGTAGTTCCTCCATTCGTTTTCAAGTTCAAGTTTGCTGATACCATAGACAAACTCTATCGATTCATCCAAATTTCTACCCGATTTATGCTCAGTTAACAGGTTGAGCATTTTGGCAGGCCCAAATTTATAAATCATAAATTCCACTATTGAGCTTGCTGACCCATAAAAAATAATCACATCTTCCGGATTCCCAGGCCGGTTTCTCATTGAAGTGATAGGCATCAACCTATCCGTATGAACGGCGAAATCAAGTGCAACGTCATAGGAAAAACTGGGAGAAACATTCCCAAATTCTGCCAACCCTTCATTCAGCCAAGAGGGAACGCTGCTAAACACACTATCCCCTGCTCGATGGACCAATATGTGAGTCACTTCATGGGAAGCAGTGCCTCTTGATAGTCTCCCACCTCCGAGTAGTAATATCGTACCAATGTCTGGATAAGCCTGTCCTTCTGTTATCAATTCACTTCTTAAGGTCGAACTGCTAGGAGGTAATGCTCCCATCATTTCCGCAACATTGTTGTACATAGTTACCCTTATTGGATCTCCTTGGACATCCCCAAATACAGGCTCCATTGCGTATAGGGTTTGGTTCATAGCATTTAGTAAATCTTCTGCTCTACTTTTGACCGGTCCGTGATAAGCAACCGATATAGTGCCTAATTCTACTTCTTGCCATTCAAAGCGAGTATCAGAATATACGAGGTACTTATTCTCGGAATTAAAGGTATTACCTGATTCATCCAAAATGCTAAAACCATACTCAATAATCGTGCCTGGGGGGATATATTTAGGGCTAGTGTTTGTCTTCCAAAAAAGACTGCCTTCGACCTCCAAATCTCCCTCAAAATCCAAATACTCGTACACTCCAGATGCCTGTTGGCCGATTCTGAAATTAACAGCTATCTCTGCTATCTTGCTACTGGCTATTGCCTCTACAGAAAAACGAATACCTTCAGGAAATTCACTTTCTGCGGAAGCCGACTTAATCTTGATGTCAGAATCAGCTGCCAGGGTGACATTGCTCGAAAAATTCAAACAAACTATCGCTAATCCCAGAAATANCAAATGAANANATAATCGGGACCTGAAATTCAAAATTAGCTATCTCCTTCAAGATCTTTTAATAAAGCTTTTTTTACATGATCCACTAACATTTGTTCATTTGCTGCACCAGTGAAACTATATTGTTCATTGATTACAGTCAAAGGGACTCCTCTGACCTGATAAGCATTACCTAAATCTGGAAACTCTTGGACCTCAATAACTTCAGCCACCACTTTTTGGGTAAATGCTGCCATTGCGTGAGCCAGACTGGCTACACCTGGGCAATATGGTCAATTNGGTGTGACAAATGTTTTGATTAATAAATTTTCTTCNAGGCCATCTAAAAATCTTTTTGTCTCTTCTGATATTTTTGGTTCGCCAGATGAAACATTGACCANGGCCTCTATCAAAACNGGGAACTCACTTCCAGCAGGTATGCCAAGATANCTTACGTTTGTTTCAGCTCCTTTGGAAACCAAAAAAGAAGGAATTCTGGACACATTACAACGTGCAGCTTCTTCTGCATCATTCCTGATATCTAGTTTCTTAAAGTTGATTAGGTCAGANGTTTCACTAACCTCTTTNAACAACTGTTCAGTTGGCGCACAGGTCTCACATTCACGACCCGGAATTATCAACCCTCCAAGATCCATTTGCGTAAACAAAGTTATATTTACTTCACCTACTAATTCGTTTTCAAATCGGTTTTTGACGATCTCTCTATCCGAATCGTTTAGTATTTGCATGTTCCGTGACCTCCAAATTTATAACTCTTTAGAAGAATGCATTAATCTTTGAAAAGTTGTGAAAACCCCTAGCCCCGTAAGAATCATTAAAACTACAATCATCACAACTGGCACCCAATGGGCTATAACAAGCCCAACAGATATGATAGCCACCCGTTCAGGGCGAGTCATNATCCCAACTTTACACTCTATGCCCAAACCTTCTGCTCGCGATCTGAGGTAACTAACCATGACTGATCCAACAAATGCGGTGTAGGTCATTATTTGCGCAAAAGCGCAAGAATCAAAGCCTTCGAATAAATTAAAGGGTACAAGATATGAAGACACACAGTTATTAAGAGAATAGTAAATAAGTANCCCAAGNAGTACTAATGCCTCTTGTACTCTNTCTGCAACAGAATCAAACATGGCNCCAAATTTTGAAACTAACCCTTTCTTCCTAGCNAAGGCGCCGTCAATCAAATCCAGGGCCCCTCCAACGGCGACAATAATTCCGCCTATCCAAAAATAGCCTACTGAAATAAATATCGCTGATATCAAAATTATCAGCAGCCCGAGCAAAGTGACCATGTTTGGCGTAAAACCTATACGGTCAAAAAAAGCAGAAAAAGGCTCTTCATAATATCTGTAAAGTAGCTCCCGTAAGTCTTCTCTGGCAATCATGTTCTCTCTCTGAGGATAAATAACATATCAATCAACGGGTCTAAAGTGATCTGCATTTAGGATACTAGTTAATGACAAATANTGGTCTAAGATTTTATCAGTCACTATTGACCAAGAAAATAATTTTGATTTTTCTCTCCCATTTTCTCCCATTTGTATTCTCAGATTCTTATCAGTAATTAGTCGTGATAATTTTTCCGAAATATCATGAGGATCTTTCACATTGGTAAAGAAGCCCTCTTTTTCATCAAGTACCGAGCGATAACCATCTATTCGAGAAGCCACTATTGGTAATCCAGCCGCCATAGCCTCTAGAAGCACTATNCCGAAGCTTTCTTGACCCGTNGCCGGGGTACAAAAAATATCTGCTGTTTTGAAATACCTCAANTTTTCTTCGTGAGTAACTGATCCAGCGATGAAGACNTCGCCGGGATTTCTCTCTCCCAAAATTCGTTGTGATTCTACATCCATTTTTCCAGCGCCAACAACGATGAGTCTAATATTAGGAAACTTCCACTTAAGATCACAAAAAGATGTCAGAAGGTATTTCAAACCTTTCCTCTTCTCAAGGCGCCCTACAAACAAAATGTTTATCTTATCGTCTAGAAGGTTTTGATATGGAGTTGTCGTTGAAATTTCATCCGTATCTATCCCATTTGGGATAATGTCGTAGTCTGCTGGTAAATATTTACTGACATAAGATTTTGCAGATGATGAAACAGCAATCCTTCTGTCTAATCTTTGGAAATATTTTTGCAATAACCTCTTAGGCACTATTTGGTAAAGACCTGATCCTTCAAACGAGTGAAACGTAGCCACTATACCCGGATTATTTCTTAGCCGTTTTGATAGTACTCCGAGAGTCAAGGCTCCAGCGAATGGCTCATGTACATGGACGATATCGAAGTTTTCATTCTCAATCGATTTTCTGAGCCGATCCGCCAGCCAAACTGATAGGGATATCCTTGCCACGGACCCACCAGTTGGGACGGGAACTGGAGTACCCATAGGTATTAAGTTCGGAATTAAGTTNTGAGAACTTGTCGAAATCGGAGCGAAAANCCTTGTGAATACACCCCTTTGTTCCAAATTAGCACACAAATTCTGTATATGAGAAGTCACACCACCAGGTGAGGCGAAATCATACGGGGACACCAGCGCAACCTTAAGAGGTTGGTTCATATAACCTCGTCTATCGAAACCCCACGGGCGCTTGAAACTAACCTTGAGCGGATTCTTCTCCAGCAATGAAATCCTCAACAAGTTGTCTAGCCTCATCGTCNGTGTACTGAATGAGCGGAGACTTCATAAAATATGATGAAGGTGCAGTTATCGGCCCGCTTATGCCTCTATCTATTGCGATTTTGGCACACCGCACTGCATCTATTACGACCCCCGCAGAATTAGGACTGTCCCAAACCTCAAGCTTTAGTTCCATATTTAGAGGCACATCTCCAAAGGTCTTGCCTTCCATCCTGATATAACACCACTTCCGGTCTGTGAGCCACGGCACATAATCACTGGGGCCCACATGGACATCCCGGTCAGGTATAAATTCATCGACTTGTGATGTGACAGATTGAGTTTTGGATATTTTTTTAGAGACCAATCTGTCTCTATCTAGCATATTCATGAAGTCGGTATTGCCGCCAAAATTCAATTGGTATGTCCTTTGGAGCTCGACACCTCGGTCCATAAATAATCTAGTTAACACTCTGTGAGTGATAGTAGCGCCTACCTGAGATTTGATATCGTCCCCGATTATTGGTGCTCCGGCCTCTCTGAATCTATTTTGCCAATAATCGTTCTCTCCACTAGCGATGAAGACAGGTATGCAGTTTATAAACCCGCAGCCCGCCTGCAACACTTGTTCAACATACCATTTTGTGGCCTCTTCAGAGCCTACTGGCAGATAATTAATTACTACATCTACCTCACGTTCTTTCAAAATCGCAGCGACATCGTCAGTCCCACCATCGGCTTTAGTTATGATTTCTGAGGTGTAACGGCCTATCCCGTCATGGGTCATTCCTCTCTGTACCACGACTCCGGTTTCCTCGACATCTTGAAATTTAACGGTGTTATTTGGCTCTGCAAAGATTGCTTCTGAAAGATCTTTACCCACTTTATTTGCATCAACATCAAACGCAGCAACAACTTTTATATCTCCAATGCCATACTCTCCTAAAACAGGATGCATCAGACCTGGAACAGTTTCGTTAGGGCCTACATCAGCATACTTGGCCACCCCTTGAAGCAGGGAAGAAGCACAGTTACCGACTCCGATTATCGCGATTTTTATCTCAGGCAAAACTAATAAGACTCCTCATAATACAGATTACTTCTTAAAGTGAATGCACAATTTCCATGTTGAAAATTTAACTTCATTCATATTGATCCAAAGAAAAATTTTAGCATTGTGGACGCAGTATTAACAATACAACATTTTGAATGTTTGAAGCAGTATCCCCTACGTGGTAGCATCCCTGCGGAATATCACATTTTGAATCCATCAGGATCTTCATTGAACCTAGCAAAATTTCTTTCAAAACGCACGCCATTCTACTATGGTTGGCTTATTTTAGGTACATCTGGGTCCACTCAAATTGTCAGGAATGCCGCTGCAAGCCTAACTCTGGCTGTTTTTATGTATCCAATGGCAGAAGATTTAGGATGGAGTCGCACTGTATTGGCTGGAGCAGTCAGTGTAGGTGGGTTGGCATCTACCTTCATATCGCCTGCCATAGGGTGGTTGATTGATAAATATGGCGCGAGAGCTGTGCTTACCTCAAGCATANTGATATTNGGTGTAACTACCTTCCTAACNGGATGGGCTACTATACCGATCGCCTTCTATGTTACCTACGGNATTGGNAGAATTATATTTAGTAGTCCTGTTCAGATTGGGTCTTCAGTAGTAGTTTCTAGATGGTTTATTCAAAAACGAGGAAGGGCAAACGGAATACTCACTTTCTGTCATTCAATAGGAATGACAGGTTTTCCACTGATGGCATCCATACTGATAGGCATATATGGGTGGCAAGTTGCTTGGCATNTACTGGGTGTGGGAGTCTGGGTTATAGCGTTACTTCCTGTTTTTCTTTTACTTGCGGAAACCCCTGAATCAGTCGGCTTGTTACCGGATGGAGATAAAGGATCCTCGGTTGCCAGTACTGAAGCAAACCCAACGACNGTAATTGAGGAAATAAACTGGACTTTGAAGGAAGCTTTGAAAACTCCAGCTTTATGGCAGCTGGCATTGGCTGGGGGCCTTCTTTTCGTAATTCATTCAGGAACAAACACTCACATGGCAGCCTTTTTTCAAGATGCNGGGCTAACTTCTAACGAGGCTGCAGTTGCTGTNAGCCTAAATGCAATATTTACTGGCCTAGGNGGTTTGGGTTGGGGCTGGACTATCGAAAAAATAAAGGCACGTTACTGCTACGCGATGATCGCGGCTTTAATGAGTGTATGCTCTATATTATTTAGTACAGCTGACACTGTAACTGAAGCATGGATATATGCCTCATTGTTCGGAACNGCTCTAGGNGGGATGCTAGTTGTACCATCCGTCGCTATGGCAGATTATTTCGGTCGCAGTTCTTTAGGGACGATTAGAGGTTTCACAGAACCATTCGTATCCTTCAGCCAAGCGGTGGGAGCATTACTCTCTGGTTTGGTTTTCGATATCACAGGAAGTTACAACTACGCTTTCTACACTCTTTCGATAGTTGCCTTGATGGCAATACTCCTTACAATCACAGCTACTGTACCTATTCACAAAGATAATAAAAAAGGGTGA
>PAON01000014.1:29082-30568 GCA_002708495.1 Dehalococcoidia bacterium
TCACCCTTTTNTAAATCTTTATTTCAACAATGTGGATTANCCGGAACCTGGGCCTCTGCCCATAGAATAAGGNTGCCACCGCCTAAGCCCCGAATCCGCTAATACTGATGGATTCACACAACTTCTTGGCCATCGTCCTGTAAGGACTAATGAAAGTTCCTTGCCTACTCGCCTCCTAGTCTCAGGAGCCATCCTTTGTGATGCAGAGGCAACGTGAGGAGTGGATATCACATTTTCCATATGCAGGAGAGGGTTTTCGGGATCTGGAGGTTCTTGTTCAAATACATCAAGTCCAGCACCAGCTATCNACTTATTCTCAAGTGCTTTAATCAAAGCTTCTTCATCCACCGTTGGGCCTCGCCCATTATTAATGAATAGGGCCGTAGGTTTCATGGATTTAAATTGCGGTTCACTCATTAAATGGAAGGCATCCTCTGTGGAGGGAGCATGCATTGAAACTATATCTGACATACTCAGCATCTCTTCCAAGGTGCTAATAGGTTGAACCCCACATTCCGTCATGGATAGTTCTTCAATATAGGGATCAAAGGCAATCAGTCGTAGGCCAAAAGCTTTGGCTCTGATCGACACCGCTTTAGCCACATGTCCAAACGCTATGAAACCTAGGGTTTGTCCCCACAATCTTGGGAATTCTGAAAGAAGAGGTCGCCCTTCTGCCCACCGGTTCTCTCGTACCATTTGGTCCATAATGTTTAGTCTTCTATATGAAGCAAGAAGAAGCATCATGGTGTGATCAGCCACTTCCTCGATAAAGGTGTCCGGAACATTTGTGACTGGTATACCCTTCGCCGTTGCTGCATTTACATCAACAGAATCTGCACCGACACTGCCAAGGGAGATAACTTTGCAATTCTCCAAAGCATCTATGATCTTCTTGGTTATCGGTCGGCCTCTAGCGATTAAGGCGTCTGCGTCTTTGGCAGAAGCTATAAACTCGTCCTCTGTTGCCGCATCGATTTCTATTATTTCTGCATCAATCGAGTCGAGTGATTCCTTTTCCAGCAAATATTGACCATCTGCCAAATCAAAAGTAACACCAGCTGGTTTTTGTGTTACTACCTTGTACTTAGCCATACTCTTTCTCTCCCCTATCATTCACTAAATCGCTGACAACACCTGTCAACAAAGGGCGTACAGGATATGAAATATTTGAAGGGGTGTCCAGCAATATGTCTATAAACCTTATCAACAATTGCCATATTTTGATGATTTTAAACAGTTTTTTTCATCAAAATATGGCAATTGGGTTCACAGGAGAACCGGTAGTATTTGTTAATTTCAAAGGTGCTATGTTAATCAAAAATTCCCACTTGCTTCTAGCTGCACATTCTTTTGCTAGATCATCTAGATTTGCATTATCTAAAATCCACATACCCATAGCTACTATTCCCACTTGGTGTATCGGCTGCATAACATTAGGGTAAGGTGCTGGCATTACATCGTTACCAGTATCCGTTCCCAACAT
>PAON01000015.1:0-50803 GCA_002708495.1 Dehalococcoidia bacterium
ACAAACAATTGAAAACATCTACAAACAAATTAGCCTTACCATTGATCAATACGTTATGAATACCGCTTTCAGATGTAACCTTTTCTATGGATTCTCCTTCTAGGGACATTTTATAAAGATGTTTTTCTGTATGGCCGTCTTTGGTTCCCGTAAAAAAAAATGTACCTCCTGACTCATCCACGGATTCAATTGAATCCACCTGCCATTCCCCTTTGGTTAATGCTAGTAGATCCCCTTCACAGAAAAGATATATGTGATTGAATCCCGTTCTTTCACTAGCCCATAAGAACCTACCTGAGGACAAGGGCCTCATCATATTATGTAAATTAATCCAGGTTTCTGAATTCTCCTCCAATACCGTAGTCAATGTAGAATTTTCAATTGAAAATTTACGGACTTTGAGATGCTGCTGGTCACGTGATTCAGTTTGAAGCGCCAATGAATTATCCGGGAACCAGTCTACTCTGGCTATGTACTCATCTTCTGTGGATTCCACCCACACACACTCTTTAGAATCTACTTCTGCAATGCCAACTCTAACCTTGGGATTATCTTGTCCCGCAAAGGGATACCGATGAGATTCGATTGCATTGGTTCCTACCAAATCAGAGCCAACATGAGTTATAAGAAACTCAGGTATATGTTTCTCAGTAACTTCTGTGAATGCCACATAACAACTATCAGGAGACCACCAGTACCCAGTACTCCTATCCATCTCTTCTTGAGCGATATAGTCTGCNACACCTCTAGTTAAATCATCCTCTCCATCAGTTAACTGAAAAGACCTCCTGGATGTAACTTCTAGCAAATGAATATCACCGTTACTGACAAAGGAAATAAATTTTCCATTTGGGGAAGCCTTAACATCTAAACATGGATGATTCGAAGCAGACACTAAAATCTCTGGAGTTGAAAAAGGACCTTCCAGCCAATATATATTTCCTTGATAAGGTATTAATATTTTTGAATCTTTTGTCCAAAAATATTGGGAAATNCCGCCAGACATCTGACGCAACCTTTGCCTACGGAGTTGTTCTTCCAGAGTTTCTTTGGCAGAAGGGTCACCCAATTTATCAGCAATCAGAAATTCCGATTTATCAGTTAAATCTAACCCATATAAACCTTTATATCCTGATGAATCTACTGATTTTAGATAGGTCAGATACTTTCCATCAGGACTAAAGGAAAAACTGCTAGGAAAATCCATTCCCGGCAGGGGAAATTTGGAAATCTCTTCAATAGGTATAGGCATTAACGTATTCGCTGAACTACCTTTCTTGCAGAGTTCACTAATTGATTAACATGATTTTCATCAGAAAACACGTTTAAGGCTCCCGCTGCTCCCGACTGCAACAAAATTCCTTCATTCAGCATGCCGAAGAAAAAAGCCCGCTTCATATCTGAATCAGCATTAACCACATCTCTATAATTACGTATGCTGTCCTGGGTGAAGTGTATGCCAAATAGCGACCCAACCCCGGTCACCTGCGCATCCACTTCCAACTCATCAAATACAGCCNTAAGCTGATTCCTTAGTTTTTCACCTAAGTTGTTCATAGCNTCATAAACATCAGGNGTTAAGGCATCCATGACCACTTCACCTGCCCTCATAGTAANTGGATTGGCATTAAAAGTCCCAGCATGACCTATGTCCGCTCCCCCATTTGTGGGATCAAATAAGTCCATTATGTCTCTCCGCCCTCCAAAGGCTCCCACAGGCATACCACCACCTATTATTTTGCCCAAAGTGGTCATATCTGGAACAACTCCAAACAATTCCTGTGCTCCCCCTGGAGCAACCCTGAAACTTTGTACTTCATCATAAATTAATATAATGCCCAGTCTCGTCGTAATTTCTCTGACAAACTCCAAGTAGTCTAAGTTCGCTGGAGTATACCCAAATGAGGAGACTATCGGNTCCATAATTACACATGCCACCGTTTCTGCATTTTNTTCAATCATCCGGGCTGTCTCTTCAATGTTGTTATATGGTACGACTATCACGTCCTCTAAAACTGAATCAGGTTGCTTCGAATACTCTGGTATGGCAGTAGTTTTATCAGGGTCCAAACTATTTTTACTGGGATATACACTGACTGCAACATATTCATGTGATCCGTGGTATCCGCCTTCAATTTTTACGATTTTCTCTCTACCCGTAAATTGCCGCGCNGCCCTGATGGCCATCAAGGTACCTTCGGTACCGGAATTAGTGAATCGTACCGTGTCAACCGATGGTATGCGGTCTGTTAGTATCTTGGCCAGACTTATTTGCGAATCAGTGGGTCCGCTAAACGCTACGCCTTTGTCTGCTTGATCCTTGATTACTTCAGCCACGTTGGCGTTGGCGTGACCAAGTATTAGGCTCGTTGCATTAATCATAAAATCTAGATATTCATTTCCATCGACATCAACAATATAATGTTCATGCCCACTTTCAATAAAATGGGGGTAGGGTTCGAAATAAGCAGTCCCTCTTGAACTGCCACCTGGCAGAAATTTCTCTGCCTCTTTCTGTCTTTTGTAGGATCCAGGAGTCCTTGCTACATACTTTTCTATCTCTTTTTGGACGATACCAGACATGTTTATACCCTCAATAGCTAAAGTTGTTTGAGCGACCAGGTTTATCTCAATTGCCCGGGAAGTGGCCCAGGGTACCCAGAGCAGATTTATTTCTTTTTCTTAAAAGTGGTCAAAATCTCGTTAAGACTACCGGATCTAAACCCATTCATATCCATTGTTACGTATGAATANCCAATTGATTTGAAATATTCTGTAATTTCATCTCTGATGGAATCATCTAGCAAGGCTAGAAAATCCTTAGGTTCGATTTCTATGCGAGCTACAGTATCGTGATGCCTTACCCTCAACTGCTTAAAGCCTTTAGATCTGAGAAAGTGTTCTGCTTTCGCTATCCTAGTAAGAGCTTCCACCGTCACCATAGTTCCATACGGTATGCGCGAAGAGAGGCAAGCTTGTGCAGGCTTATCCCAGGTAGCCAATCCCATTTTTTTAGATAAATCTCTTATATCTTGTTTGCTAAGATCCGCCTCCACCAAGGGACTTCTCACGCCATACTGCTTTGCAGCCTCGAGACCAGGTCTATAATCTCCCAAATCATCTACATTAGTACCGTTGGTAATTACTGCGTAGCCTCGTTGATCTGCAAATTTGATTAGGTGAGAATACAACTCATCTTTACAAAAAAAACATCTGTCCGGATTGTTTGCCTGATAGTCTTCACGCTCAGTTTCTTTTGTTTCAATAATTTCGTAATGAATTCCCTGTTCTGTCGCAAGGGCTATAGCATCCTCGAGTTCAGATGGCGCCAGGCTAGGCGAATTAGCGGTTACTGATAAGGCCTTGTCANCCAAAACTTCGTGAGCAACAGCCGCTAGGAANGCACTGTCTACGCCACCTGAGTAAGCAACAATCATACTGCCCATATCATTTATGATATTTACGAGTTGCTGTCTTTTTTCCTCAACAGATTTTTCAGTTATCTGCACCATACCAATCCTCACTTTACTTAGATGCTACTCAGCCATCATTTCTTCCACGATCGTCTTCATCTCACCTGAATAAAAATCATAAGATCTATTCTGATAATTTAGTATCTTCTGGGACTCTACAGTATCATACCAATCATTCCAACCTGGCTCCTCTCTATACACTGCCATTTCAANTGGAGCTCCCATAAAATTAAAGAAATCTTCAACGTAATTTTTTCCGGCTAAACGCCAAGTAGACCCTCCAGCAATGTTAAATACATTCCCAACAGCCTCTGCCGTACCCACTGAAGACTTTATAGCATCAGCCACATCATCCCTATGAACCATTTCGACTCTTTGATCNGACGTGAAGGGCCAAGGCTCGGGAGGCTCTAAAAAGGCCGGCACCGCAATACTGGCTATACGTAGTATCACAAAATTAACACCTGATCCAATAAGAACCTTTTCCCCTGCAATTTTACTCTCCGCGTATATATCTATTGCGTTTTGTGGTTGTGTAATTTTAATTGGATCAGATTCCTTAGAAGTATCCCCGTATGTACTTATCGAAGAGGTAAAAACTAAAGTAGCCTTNGATCCGTGAGACTTCAAAGCCTCAACTATATTCCTAGTACCTTCCACGTTCACCGCAAATGTCTTATCTCTATCTCGTTCACTAGCAGGCGGGAGAAGTGCGGCCAAATGGAGAATTCCTCCCACATTGCGCACAGCCTCGTATACGGATTCTTTATCAGTGATGTCCCCTTTAACTATCTCCACATTTGGTTCATCTTCCAGTCCTGAAAAATCCATAAATGGCAGGTCAAATATGCGAACAGGTCTTCCTTCAGCCAAAAACATACCAGCCAGTTGTCTTCCTACACTTCCAGCTCCACCTGTTATCAATACCGGCTCNCTCAAGTTAGGGTCGTTCCTTTCATACCAGCTTTCTCAATCAGGTTTTGGGANCTAGCTATCAAAGTTTCCAGTGCAGTACCCATACCATCCCATTCGCTAGCATTCTTTAATTCCAAGGCCGATGCGGCATCTCTCATGGTTGTACGAGTAACTGGAACACTTGGCATTGTTTTGAAGAAAAAAGTTCCACTTACCTCTTCAAATTTCTCCACTATTTCAGCAACTGAATTTTCCCAATCTTGATTTTGGGCACCAAGTCCATCTGCAATAGATTTGCAGGCGGATATTGTTTCATCAAGCATTTCTTGTCCTGATTGCGGCATTTACAGAATCCCTCCTAATATGAACATATTATCTAAATATTAAAGGGCGACCACTAAGTGGTCGCCCTTTCCGTATTCAACTCCTAAAGGCAGTGAGNTACCTTAGTCGTCGCCATCAGCATGAATCGATTCACTTACTTCAGTTATTTCCGGTGAATCTTCATAGTGATGCTTCACTTTGTCCAGGTCAACAACATCCAATCGGTTGAACCCTTTCCCATCGTGCTTGTCGTAAGGGAACACCTGGAACTTTTCAAATCTTTCGCCGAACCTTTGCCTACTTGGCCTTGTATCGTAAGGGAACCTGAAGCGCTCTGGGCTATCTGGTTCACATTCAATTAGTTCATATTCTCTACTACCTAGTCCTATCTCATGCCCCGTATTAATGCTGGTAACTTCACTTTGGCCATGGAATGTTGCAGCAGCAGCCTCAAATTTTTTATCTCCNGNATGATGAGCTTCCATCATTTCAGCCGCAGACCCCTTTATGCCTTCAGCTTCCCTAGCCTTGTCTACACAAGCCATATCTATTGCTACAGCATCCTTACTAGCGAAAACACCAAGATGGGGAACAATAGGGACATCAGCATGATTTGCACAGTCGCAGCGAGGCGATACATCCAAGGCCATATTTATATAACCTACTTTATCTCTACCTACTGCTTTCTCCACCCCTAGACAGGCATCGGCAATAGCTGCGTCAACAGCATCAAACTGAACAGGAGGAATATCCATCAATCCCCTAGGTCCCATAACTCCGAAACAGCCCAGGCAGTTTGCACACTTATCGCCTTCCCATTCCAATTCATCATTTTCGTTTATGTGATAGAGGTTGAAAGGACAGCAATCTTCCAAAATTTCCCAATCTGGCGTATTTGCCTTTCCTTTGAAGTTCTCCGGATGGAAAACTCCAGCTGCCCCTAATCCATAGGTTGGATGNCCACCCATATGGACATTGAATTTACCTCTCTTGGATTGTGCCCCAATACCCAGATTCTTTAGAGCGCCACCAATGACTCCCATGCTATGTCCTTTGAAGTGGGTTAGTGCAATTAGCGCATCGGCAGCTGCGATGGCTTGTGCAACATATGCCTCTTTAAGTAGGTAGCCTTCTGGTATATCAACGACAAAATCACTAGTACCGATAAAGCCATCCGCACATATGAAAGGGCAGCCTAATGTGGCTGAGCTATAACCGTTCCTTTCTGCTGTCAGCAATATATCTATCTCCGAAGTCCTCGAGCCCCATGGTGAGTAGGAGGAAGTAGTTGTGTCGCAGACAAATGGGCGACCACCCAACTCTTTTATCCTATCGGCCAACTGTCGAGCATAAAGAGGTCTCAAATATGCAGAGTTATTCCATTCTCCGCAGTGGACTTTTATAGCCACAATATCGTTTGGCTTTATCATCTCATCTAAACCTGCGGCATCAAAAACTGTGATCATTTTTGCTGCCAACGCAGTCTCAGTAGATTCTGAATGTGCGTCCATGTAATAAACTGTCGAATCAGACATATTTCCCTCCACTCCTTATTTTGAGCAAACAGGTACAATTTCCCTAGCTAATCATTATAAGNTGAGATTAGCATTCCTTCCTATTCATGTCAATAATTTAACAAACTTTCTGATCAATACTAAAATACCTCATTAAGTAGGAAGATAACTAGCATAAAATTCAAATCCACACCTAGAAAGGAGGCAGCAATGGAGGCAGAAGTAAAATGGATTCACCCTGGCCCTCAGCCAAATGGTTTACAAGCGGATTCTGATGGGCTTTGGGCGATCGATCAAGGTAACGATCATATNTATAAATTGTCCTATATCGACGGTTCAATCATAGAAGATTTTGATACGGAAACCTCTAAATCCAGTGGAATAACAAAAGGAGGGGGATTTCTTTGGGTTGCCTCTACATACACTGCTGAGCTTTATCAGTTGAATATGGACGGTAGTACGGCAGCTGTGTTTGATACACCTGGAAAAGGCGTAGTTACCCAATATGGCTCTTCAGAAAACCCTCAAATAACTGGAGCCCATGGCATGGAATGGGTAGACCAAAATAATATGTGGGTGGTTGTACCACCAGCACAACAAGTATTCTTGTTGGATCCCGCCAACATGAAGGTGAAGCGGTCTATTCCTACCCCTGGNGTAAGACCTCACGGGCTGTTCATAAGTAATGGAAATATGTGGCTTGCCGACACACAGGAATGCAAAATATATAAAATTAACCCGGACAATGGTGAAATTCAGAGCGAAATTCACATTCCTGAACCTGAAATACACGGTATGACTATATACGACGGCGACATATGGTTCTGCTGCGCTGAAACTAGAAANGTTTGTACTNTGGAATTACCANGTTNGAAATAAAAGGACACAAAATGAAAATTACAGACAGAATAACCAAAATAGTAGTTGGCGAGAACGAGCCGGATCCCTTCAAATACGGAGGAGTATATCCTCCAAATGTGTTTCTAGTAAGTGGAAAAAACAGGTCAGTCTATATAGATACCGCACATGGTAAACCGGAAGAAATCCAAGAACATATTTCAGTTTGGGAATCACAAGGCAAACCGGAAATAGCTGGAATAATATTGACCCATAGGCACAGTGACCACATTGGTGGGGCCCAAGAATTAGGTCAGCAAATGGGAGCCCCGATAATATCTACTTCAGTAGAAAAAATTGCTATTGAAAAAGAATCATCAGCTACAGTAAGCCTAACTCCCAAGGACGGAGAAAAACTGGATTTAGGAGATACCACCTTATATTTTATCCACACTCCTGGCCACACAATGGGAAGTCTGTGCATCTATCTGGAAGAAGATAAAGTCCTTTTCACAGGAGATAACATTTTAGGCCTAGGGACAACAGTCATTTCTCCCGACGAGGGAGATATGACCTCTTATATCGATTCCCTACACAAAATGTTGAATTATGACATTAAGAAAATATGTCCCGGGCATGGACCAGAGATAGACACTCCTATAGAAAAAATTCAAGAATTAATTGAGCATAGACATCAACGTGAAATACAAATGTTAGAGTTAATTACTTCCGGAAAAGATTCTATGGACGACATATTCAATGCAATATACAAAGACATACACCCCGGCCTTCATAATACAGCCAGGAGACAGATACAGGCCCATATAAATAAACTGGTCAAAGAGAAAAGAATCGAACAAACCGGTAACATTTACCGAATGGTTCAGTAAACAGGAGACACTCTGTGAATTTCTCGAATATCGACGTTTTTCCTATGGGCACAAAAATCAACTCTGAAGGAGTCCTTGAAATAGGAGGGTGTGACGTGCTTTCTCTCGCAAAAGCTCACGGTACTCCACTCTATGTGTACGACGAAAAAACAATAAGAAGCATGGCCCAAACTTTTGTGGGTGAATTTACTTCTAGATATCCTAAAACCTCGGTTGCTTATGCCTCAAAAGCGTTTCTCAATCTTGCAATGGCAAAAATAGCCAATGAAGAAAACCTTTCCCTCGACGTGGTTTCTGGAGGAGAAATAGCAGTGGCTCACGCTGCAGGATTTCCTAGCAATAAAATGTATTTCCATGGAAATAATAAAACTCCCCAAGAACTTTCTGAAGCCATTGACCTAGGAGTCGGGACCATCGTGGTCGATGGGTTTCAAGAACTAGACATCTTAAATAATATTGCCAAATCTAAAAATGCTAATCAAGGGATAATGCTCAGATTATCTCCTTCTGTTGATGCCCACACCCATGCACATACAACGACTGGTATATTGGACGTTAAATTCGGCTTCTCAATAGAGACCGGAGAAAGCAGTATAGCTATTAAACAGGCTCTAGATTCCAGCAACCTTACGCTTCAAGGAATCCATTTCCATCTTGGTTCGCCAATCTTCGAATTAGAACCGTATTCCACCGCCATAGACACTGTGTTTGATTATTTAAAACCGTTTTTTAAGCAAGGTCTAGAACTGAAAAAGTTTAGCCCTGGCGGGGGGTTTGCCATTGGGTATTTACAGAAGCAATTGCCACCATCTATAGGCGGCTATGCGGACGTTATTACGTCCATGCTGAAAACCAAATGCGAGGATTTAGGAATTGACTACCCTGAACTGATAATAGAACCAGGCAGGTCGATCGTTGGGCGAGCAGGGGTAGCTATATACACAGTGGGTGTAACAAAAGTAATTCCAAATGTTCGAACTTATGTATCGTTAGATGGAGGAATGGGGGATAACATTAGACCTGCTTTGTATGAGGCTCAATATGAAGCTGTTGCAGCAAATAAAATGTCCAGCACTCATTTCGAGACCGTGACATTGGCCGGAAAGTATTGTGAAACAGGTGATATCCTCGTGAAAGATGTTTCACTGCCGATACTGGATTCAGGAGACTTAGTTGCAATACCAGCTTCAGGAGCCTATTGCATAGCCATGTCAAGTAATTACAACATGAACCCTAGGCCCGAAATTATAATGGTTTCCGATGGGGATTCCCGGATAATAAAAAGAAGAGAAACTTACCAAGATTTAATGGCTTTGGACTTCTCATAGTCAATCACTGTGCGATTAAACTTAACAGGACCTCCCAGACAACCAGTTTTTGTCTACTCAATAGCATTTATCAATGTAATCCTCTGGATATTACTGGAAATCTCCGGGAATAGTACAAATCCTTCTAGCCTTCGCAAATTTGGGGCAATTGACTCCTATTTAATCTGGTCGGGTGAATATTGGCGACTAGCAAGCGCGATTTTCCTTCACGTTGGTGCCTCCCATCTAGCAATAAATTCCATTAGCTTAGTCATCATGGGCGGCATGACAGAGCGGCTGTACGGGCACCGAAACTTCATTACCATTTTCCTAGTGACAGGCATAATTGGTAGCACCATCAGCTATCTGAACATTGAAAACGGGGTAGTCGGTGCCGGGGCAAGTGGTGCTATTTTTGGTTGTTTGGGCAGTTTAGTTTCTTTTTTTTACATACGTAAAAAGATTTTAGGGAAGTCTGGCAAGCAAACTTTGAATGGTCTAATAATATTAGCTCTAGTGAATCTAGCCTTTGGGTTCGTAATCCCTGCGGTTGATAATTGGGCACACATTGGTGGATTCATTGCCGGAATAAGTTCGGGGTACTTTTTGGCCTATCGTCCAAGAACAGCCCAACCGTCCCATAGACTTCAAATACCCAACATTGGGCAAAATACCAGATTACCTTTACTCATATTTTTTGCGGTTTCATTAATTATTTCCCTGCTGGCAATTGGCAATTCCATTTACGAACCGGCAAAAGTGTTTCCTGTTTTTTAAGCAAATAACTTTGAAGGACTCTCAATCAAGCGCTGAAGTCTCCTGAAGAAACTTGCAGCCACTGCCCCGTCAACAACCTGATGGTCTCCGGTCAGGCTCAAAGTCATCATCTCCCTTATAACGACTTGACCATCTTTAACTACTGGCTTCTGGAGTGACCTACCTACACCGAGCAAACCTACCTGGGATTGATTCAATATAGGGGTAAAACCATCTACAGACCCGAGTATTGATATTGTGAAAGTTCCTCCCATGAAATCATCCGGTCCCAAAGTCCCGTTCTTTGCGGCTTCAGAAAGAGTTTTTACTTCCCCAGCTATTTCTCTGATATTTTTTGAGTTAGTTTCCCGAATCACGGGGACAACCAGGCCGTCGTCCAATGCCACTGCAAAAGCTATATTCACTCGATCAAATTTCATAATTACATCATTGACTAAAACACTATTTAGGGCGGGAACTCGAATCAACGCCTCAGTAGTAGCTTTTATCAAAACCTCAGCCATACCCAAACCTTGCTCACGTCTTATATTCTGAGCCTCAGTCACATCTACATCAAGGAAATAGGACAACTGGGCGGTATTTGCCAAACTATTCTTCATGTGGCCTGCAATGGTTTTCCTCATACCTTCTAAAGGGATTTCAGACATCGGTCTTGGCAATCCTGGAGACAACGAAGGTTTTGATGAGGCCGAACCCTCTGCTATAGCTCTGACATCTGATTCGACAACCCGGCCTCTCGGACCAGTCGGGATTATGTCAGCAAGGTCTATACCCAATTTAGCTGCGAGTTTCCGAGCACCTGGAGTCGAAGGTATGGCATTCCCTTTTGTGTTTGGCGTTCTTGGTCTCCGAGAATCATCATTTTGAGAAATATTTTCGGCCGTCGACGCCTTAATTGGTTCCTTCTCAGGTTCTGGTGGAAGTTCTCCTTCCTCAAGCAAGTAACCCATGACATCGTCTACCAGTACTGTTGCCCCTTGATGAACAACTGGGTGAAAAACACCCGCATTAGTTGCTTCTAAATCATAATTTACCTTTTCGGTTTCAATTTCGGCTATAACCTCACCTTGAGATACGTTATCACCTGATGCTTTGGTAAATTTCGTCACGATGCCTTCTGTCATGAAGTCACCCAACCTGGGCATAACTATCGGAATTGCCATATCGAATCTAGCCTCCTATTCCAGTACTTCCAATGCAGCGGCTACAACCTTCTCTGCGTTAGGTACAAATAGAGCTTCCAGGGGGCGGCTGTAAGGCACTTGAGTGTGTGGAGGAGTTACCCTTTTCGGTGGTGCATCCAAATAATCAAAAGCTTCTTCAGCCACTAAAGCAGATATATCAGTGGCAATGCTACATCTTGGATAATCTTCATCTACAATGACGATTTTCTTGGTCTTTTGTACCGAGGAAAGTATCGCATCTTCGTCCATAGGAGAAAGAGATAGTAAATCCAACACTTCAACTGAATAACCCCGCTCTTCCAACAGGCCCGCTGCCTCCATACACACCCGTGTAGTGTAACCAATACCCAACAAGGTTATATCTTCCCCTTGAGTTTTAATTTCTGATTTACCGATCTCGACGGTATAGGATTCTTCTGGAACATGATCTTCGAATCTTAATCCCATAAGTTGTCGATTGTTGAACACGATTACCGGATCGTCATCCCTAATTGCTGCGGCCATCAGGCCTTTAGCATTGTATGGATTAGAGGGCACCACACATTTAAGACCTGGAAAATGAGTAAATATAGAATAGAGAGTTTCAGAATGTTGAGCGGCTGAATTTGTGCCAGCTCCTATTCCTGTCATTATCGTTAATGGCACTTTAACTTTTCCACCGAACATATAATGCATTTTAGCGGCATTATTAGTGATCTGATCAGCGCATACACCGTAGAAACTTACGTACATTAAATCCACGACTGGTCTCAGCCCTGAAGCAGCAGCTCCTACCCCCGCTCCAACAAACCCTGCTTCNGATATTGGAGTATCTCTCACTCTCAACCGACCAAAATCATTTACCAANCCTTTGGTTAATCTCATAGGTCCGCCCCAAGCATCTTGGAAATCTTCCCGTTCTCCNCCTCCCGCAATATCCTCCCCCATTACAATCACATCTGGATCTCTATCCATCTCTTGCCTTAGAGCCTCATTAATGGCTTGTATGAAACTTATTTGCCTTACTGATTGTGTCTGGGTCATTTAATATTTCTCCTATTTGACCTAATAAGCCACGTATACGTCTGTGGACAATTCCTCAGGTTCTGGAAATGGACTGTTATTAGCGAACTCCGTNGCTATGTTAACCGCTTCTATACATTTGTTATCTATCGCCTCAAGNTGGGTTTCATCGGCATAAGCGCCGTCCAAGATATGTTTCTGTAACATAAGAATACAGTCGCGTGACATGTAATATTCCTGCTCTTCCTTGCTCCTATACCCAAGAGGGTCGTCGGCGCCGAAATGCCCTTGATATCTGTACGTCTGAGCCTCGATCAATGTGGGGCCTTCACCCACACGGGCTCTTGACACCGCTTCCTTACCCACCTCATAAACATCCAAGACTGACTGCCCNTCTACCGTCACCCCTGGAATCCCATATCCTTCAGCCCGGTTGGCAACTGAGCCACCTGCAACCGAATATTCAAATGGAGTTGCTTCCGCGTAACGATTATTTTCACATACGAAAATGACTGGCAGTTTCCAAATGGCCGCGAGGTTCATAGATTCATGTAAAACCCCCTGGCTTGAAGCACCATCTCCAAAAAAAACAACACTAACCTGTTCTGTTCCTTTTACTTTTGCGGTCAATGCCACTCCTGTNGCCACAGGAATATTTGAACCCACAACACCATTGGCACCCAGCATACCTCTATCTATATCTGCTATATGCATGGTGCCACCNTTCCCTTTCCCCGTACCTGTAGATTTNCCTAACAGTTCAGCCATCATCTCATTAATATCGAGACCTTTAGCTATACAATGGTGGTGGCTTCTGTGGGTGCCGAGGACATAATCTTTTTCACTCAGGTGAGCACAAATGCCTGTCGGAACCGCTTCTTGCCCTATCGACGAGTGCATACCTCGCAATTTTCCTGCATCAGCTTCTCTCCTAGATTGTTCCTCGAAACGGCGAATCGTAACCATCGTCTCNTACATCCAAAGCAAAGATTCTTTGTTGAGTTCTTTATAAGGCATTTCAACACCCTCTCAAAGCGGTGGTCCAATCGCTGATATAGACTTTAAAATTGGCGAGATTATAACAGCATGCCAAGTAAGTTTCTGGAAATACGCATTTGCCGCCTTTTTNTAATTGATTACTCAATCTTCCAAAGGTGATTGACACCAAAATAGTCACGTTGGTACGATTTCGTTAGTTATAGTGAAAAGGGGATATAGCTCAAACGGGAGAGCGCGGCGTTCGCAATGCCGAGGTTGGGGGTTCGATTCCCCCTATCTCCACCAATAAACCATAGTTTCATCACCTGATTTGGAATNCATTCCCTCAGCCATGATGGGAATTTTCCAGGAGTATTTCTTGCGAAACATACCTCATTTCGCCGCCTTGCGGCACAAAGATTATGCATATACATGGGGGGCCAGTGCCTTAGGAGGAGCAAGCGCATGGACCTTCCTCATCGCCAGCCAATGGTTTGTGTTAGAACGATCTGATCAGAGNGCNATGGTTGGATGGTTCACTTTTGCTTCCATGATTCCTTTTTTGGTTGCTTCCCCGTTCGGAGGGCTTTTAGCTGATCGAATCGAGAGAAAAAGACTCACAATCTACACCCAAATCTTGGGAGTAGGAATTGTCGCCTTTGCCGCCGTCCTATCATTCTTGGGATGGCTTGAGTTGTGGCACCTATGTGTTCTCGCTTTCTTGGCAGGAAGTTGTCGAACTACTCAAGAAGCTTCCATTGTTTCTTTAATAACAAATTTGGTACCGAGAGAAGATCTCCTCAACGCAATCACACTTAACTCGGCCACCAGGCATGGTTCGAGAGTAATAGGTATGTCGATTTTGATAATTTCGGGAGTATCACAGACCATCACTTTTGGAACTTCATGGTTTTTGATAGGTAGTGTTATTTTTGGAATTGCTTCTATTTACTTGATTTTGAAAGTCAAACGCAACTCTACCGGTGAAATTTCAAACCAACCAAATCTCTTTAAGGGAATTTGGGAAGGTGTTAATTACGTCTACTCCCGTAGAGTAGTTTCCATTTTTATAATACTTGTGGCTTTCCACTGTGCTCTCGCGATGTCTTTCGATTCGATTCTACCCGGCTTTACAAAAAACCGTCTATCATCAGTTGATGAGACTATTTTGGCCGTTCTCATTGTGTCATTCGGANTCGGTTCGGCAGCAGGAACTTTTTTATTAGCTGGTGTCAGAAATGATCGGCGAAAAGGTTTGATATTGCTGACAATGGGTGTCTCAAGTGGNATCTCCCCTTTATTACTTGGATTCTCCTTTGATATATCAACGGCATTTGCTTCCACACTAATAATGGGAGCAACTGAATCTGTTTTCATGGCGTTAACAGCAACCTATGTTCAACTTGTTACTCCAGACAGGCTAAGGGGGCGAGTTACTAGTTTATACATACTTCATGCTGGAGGAGTTATGGCATTTGCAAATTTAGGCTATGGATACCTAGCTGATATATACAATGCTCCTAATGTTCTCATAGTAACTGGTATCTTATTCCTCGTTTTTTTTGCTGGGATGAGTTTCAGTGACCCAATATTAAAGTCGATCTACAAAGGTAAAGATATCTCAACATTGGCAAGTTAATTATTATTGAAAAGGCCTTCTTTATGAATATAGAAAAAGCCGTAATCCCAGTTGCAGGTCTAGGAACTCGGTTCTTACCTGCTACATTGTCGATTCCAAAAGTGATGATCCCCGTCTTGGACCAACCTCCACTTCATTACTGTGTGGCAGAGGCTCTCAATTCAGGTATAACAAAAATTATATTTGTGATATCTGAAAATCAAAGGAACATAATAGAAAACTATTTTAGCCGCCATGATGTAGTCATCGATGCCCTAAAAAGTAAGGGTGATATGGAATTACTAAATAGAGTAGAAGAAATTTCACATATGGTGGAAATGGATTATGTTATTCAAGAAGCCCCTCTAGGACTAGGCCACGCTGTCNTAATGGCAAAAAATATGGTCGGGGAAAATTCATTTGCTGTTTTGCTTCCTGATGATTTGATTCTTGGAAATAATCCAACCCTTAAAAAATTGTGTGCTATTCATGCAGATGGTAATGAAGTGGTATTAGCCATCAAGAAAGTTGCCCCTGAGTCTATTCCCAACCTAGGTATTGTTTCTACAAATGATCAAGAAGGCGAAATACGCGATATCACCGGTGTAGTTGAAAAACCTTCNTTACCGAAAGCCCCATCGAATTTGTCCATCGTCGGAAGATACATCCTGCCTCCTGAAATTTTCCGAGCACTAGAGCATTCAAACCAAGGTGCTTTAGGTGAAATACAACTCACAGATGCTATTGGGNAATTGATACCACACGTCGGATGTAAAGGGTATTTATTTAAAGANNAACATTTTGATGTCGGTATTCCCATCGGNCTTTTGAAGGCATCTATCCACCAGGCTCTAAAACGAGATGACACACATGACGACCTAGCGAATTGGCTAGACAATTTGTCATNAGACAAGAAATAAGAATCATCTAAAAATGGTTAACAAAATGAGCACCAATAAAAGCCATGNCAAAACACATGTTCTCAAAATAAAATCTTTTGTTAGTATTTCTTCTGGCCTTTCCCCAAAGCCTCTTTGGTGCACCAAAACCTGGTACCTAAGCAGACCAAAAATCACAAGTGGNACCGTCAAAACCATCAACTTGTTTGATGGTAAATTGTNAGCGCTCACAGCGTATAAACTATAGGCGAAAATAGTTCCGATCAGAAAAACATAAGTTGCACGTTCCAAAATTGGTTTCGAATATATGGGCAATGACTTCCTGGCCAAAGAACCNCCCTCTTCTAGAGCGAGGAATTCGGCATACCTTTTCGACAACGCCATAAACATCGCCCCTAACGCCATGCATATGTAAAGCCAGATGGAAACGGGAACATTTATTGCAATAGCACCTACTAAAACCCGTATTACAAACCCGGCAGAAATGGAAAGTATGTCAACNACAATGGTGCTCCGCAAAAAAAGAGAGTATATGAGCATTAGAACAAGGTAGGCACATATATAAATCACGGTGTCATACAGCAGGACAACACAAATTATCACTGCTACGGACGAAAACATAAACGAAACCAGTAATGCTATTTTGCGAGATACTAGNCTTGAAGCAATAGGCCTCAATCTTTTTTTCGGATGGTAAATATCTTTATCTCTATCCAGAACATCGTTGAAAAGGTAAACGGACGAACTGGCAAACACAAAAGCAANGAAAATCACAGCTGAATTTAGCAAAAGCCCNTANAAAGATCGGATATCATCAAAAGCCCATGACTCATTAACTGAGAATAACAACGGCAGAAATACCATTAGATTCTTTATCCATTGGCGTGGCCTTGTAGATTTCAAAATATTTAAGATCATAACCATGTCTGCAAGAACTATTTAATCAAAACCTATTGGATATAAATTTATATCAATACCCTAATATAAAATACAAACTGAGAAAATGCTGAGGAGTGAAAAATGGAATTGGTCGCCAATTACCAATGTGTCACCGGCGAAGGGCCTCTGTGGCACCCTGACGAAGGAGTCTTATATTGGGTCGACATACCAAACGGGTGCCTTTACAACTATGATCCTCAAAATNAGGTGGCAAAAAANGTTTTCCAATCGAGTCAGATAGGGGGTTTTACAATCCAGGAAGATGGTGGATTGCTACTTTTTATGGAAAAAGGCGCGGTGAAGGTTTTGAAAGACGGCGAATTAACGACTGTTTTGGAAAGTATCGCAGGAGAAGAACATTCCAGNTTTAACGACGTTATTGCAACTCCAGATGGGAGTGTTTTCTGCGGAACCATGCCCAGTAGCAATAAGCCTGGATCTTTGTACAAGTTGGATCANGATAGAAANATCTCATTAATAATTGAAAATGCGGGCATTAGTAATGGTCTCGGGTTTTCTAACAATCTTGGTTATGCCTATCATACGAACTCTACTAAAAGGACAATTACCAAATACGAATTTGACCCTGATGCATCGAGGCTGGGAAGAGGNAAAATTATAATATCTACGCCTGATGATGGCAGTGCGCCAGATGGTTTGACAGTAGATTCCGAAGATTGCATATGGTCTGCGCGTTGGGATGGGTGGGCTCTCTATAGGTATAACAGCANNGGGGGGNAAATAAACAAGGTTACTTTTGAAGTAAAAAAAGTGTCTTGCCCCACTTTTGGNGGTGATAATTATGANGATATTTTCGTCACTAGCGCGGGAGGAGACGATTTATCTANCAATGGTCCTTTAGCGGGAGCTACGTTCAAGTTAAATGCTCAAGTAAAGGGGAAGCCAGAATTTAGATCCAAGATAAAGATGTAAGATCAATCTTAGTGATAAAATGCGAGATCTAAGGGTAACNACAACTAAAGTTATGGATTTTCAATACNGATAACAGGGGTTGGAGAAATGTCTGGTCATTCAAAATGGTCAACNATAAAACACAAAAAAGCTATTACCGATGCGCGACGAGGGAAGCTTTTCACCAAACTATCCAAGGAAATTATAGTGGCTGCCAAACAAGGCGGCGGAGACTTAGAAATGAATTTCCGTCTGAGAATGGCAATTCAAATAGCCAAAGATAGCAATATGCCAGCAGACAATATTGATAGGGCGATAAAACGTGGAACTGGAGAATCAAGTGAAGGGGTCGCNATGGCGGAAATAGTTTACGAAGGNTACGGTCCTGGAGGAATAGGGATAATGGTTGAAACACTAACCGATAACAAAAATAGGACTGTGTCAGATATTAGATCAACCCTTTCAAAAGCGGGAGGTAATATGGCCGAGAACGGAGCTGTCNCTTGGCAATTTGAGCAGAAAGGAGTCATTGTTGTAGATGTGGAGGCAAATGATGCAGAACATTTGGCATTAGCGGCCATTGATGCCGGAGCCGATGACTTCGAAACCTATGATGGAACATTACATGTCTATTCGGAACCAACCAGCCTGGAAAACATTCGATCTACCTTAACCGGCAGTGAAGCAAAAGTCTCATCGACGGAGCTATCGATGATCCCAAACAACACAATAATGTTGGATAGTAAAAAAGCCATTCAAACGCTCAGACTCCTCGACTCGCTTGAAGAGTTGGATGATGTGCAAAAAGTTTACTCAAATGCTGATTTTCCTGAAGATGCGTTGGACAATTTTAAAGCAAGTTGAACATTAGGAATTAAATGAGAGTTCTGGGTGTCGACCCTGGAACCATTAAAATGGGCCTAGGTGTCGTAGATTCAATTTCAGGGGACTTAATNTCCCCTTATCATGGTTTAATTACCCCGAGGCGAAAAAATCCTCTAGAGCATCGATTGGCACATATATTTGAGGCTNCCAAAAAGGTGATAGAGGAAACCCAGCCTGATGCAATTGCAGTTGAAGANCCATTTGTCTCTAAAAACCCNAAAACAGCGATTGCTATTGGACAGGCGCAAGCAGTCGTATTTATTGCAGCAGCACAAAAGANTATTCCGGTGTTTCGATATGCCCCGCAAGCGGTGAAAAAATCTGTAACCAATTATGGGGGCAGTTCCAAAGAACAGGTTGGTGAAATGGTGAGCTTACTGCTAGGTGGTAGAGACATAAAGGGACCAGATGATGTCACAGACGCCTTAGCCGTAGCAATATGCCATATTAACTCTCACATGCTAGATGATTTAATAGGGAGTTCCACATGGTAACAACACTAATTTCAGCAGTGACAGGTCGACTGATTTCCAAAGGAAGCGAGTATATAGACGTCGAGATATCCGGAATTACTTTAAGAATAAGTACCCCTGTAACTATGGTAGAAAATATAGGGGACCTAGGGAATGAGGTTAAAATTCTAACTTCTCTACAGATGAGACAGGATTCTATAACCCTGTACGGTTTCATAACGGAAAATGACAGAAATGCCTTCGATACTCTAATCACAATAAGTGGCGTTGGACCTCGGCTAGCATTGGCAATTCTATCTACATTCGATGCGGCATCTCTAGCGGCAGCAGTCTCTTCTGAAGATGTCAATGCATTTAAATCTGTCTCCGGTGTTGGGAATAGAACTGCCAATCGCATTTTACTTGAACTGAAAGGGAAAATGGAGCAAACCTGGTCTATACCGAGTGATCCAAATGAACTGAATGATGTATTTGATTCTCTAACTGCGTTAGGTTACTCAATACAGGAAGCAAGGGCAGCCATCGGCGCCATCAATTCCGATAATTTAAGCACAGAAGAAAAAATCCGTATGGCTTTGGAGAATATCGCCAATAGATGAACACAGATTATGACTCATGGGCTGATATCTATGATGAGGTCTACTCATTCGTGGACTATGACATCAATTTCTATCTTCAAAAAGCGTCCAGTATTAAAGGTGATATTTTAGAAATCGGATGCGGTACAGGAAGAATCACCATTCCCTTGATGGAGAATGGAGCAAACATTACTGGTATAGATTCCTCACAGAAGATGATAGACAAACTAGGAACCAAAGTTGCCAATACCAAAGCCCCAATCAAAATTATCAAACAAGATGTTCGAACCTTGGACCTGTCCCAAAAATTCAGCCTAGTGATTTTCCCATATAGAGGTTTCCAATCCCTTCTGACGGTAGAAGATCAGGTTAACGCCTTAAACTCACTTAAAAGCCATCTCAAACCACACGGTAAACTAATTATTACTCTTTTTGTGCCTGGTAAGGATTTATTTGACCAGAGATCTGACATCTTTTACCACCTGAGGGATTCAAGGTATAGAGAAGGCAACGGTTACAGGTCTTTGCATCACCGGACAGAATTTGACCACCATAACCAATTGCTACATACTCAAATTTCTATAACTGAACATATTGATGACTACTTGATATCTAAACGGTATGCAACTTTCACTTTGAGGTACTTGTATACAGATGAAGCGCGCTATCTTTTCAAATATTGTGGTTTCAGAATAGAAGAAATTGCCGGAGATTACGATGGAAATCCATACGACCGAAATTCTGANGAAACAATTTGGTCACTAGCAGTTAGGTAGCTGGAAGGTATATGCCAGAATTTAAATTATCGGCTGATTTTACTGCGACGGGAGATCAGCCTACCGCTGTCTCTCAACTTTCTGAAGGTATCTCTAAGGGTTTTGGTAAACAAACATTGCTAGGAGTTACAGGAAGCGGGAAAACATTCACTATGGCCTGCATAGTGGAAAAAATTCAAAAACCAACCCTTGTGATCGCTCATAATAAAACCTTGGCTGCACAATTGGCCACAGAATTCAAAGAATTTTTTCCTGAAAATGCCGTCGAATATTTCGTAAGCTACTACGACTACTACCAACCAGAAGCCTATGTCCCCAGGACCGATACATACATTGAGAAAGATGCAGACATTAATGAGGAGCTTGATAAACTACGGCATTCAGCAACCCGCTCACTATTAACCAGAAATGATGTACTGATAGTTGCCTCAGTTTCCTGCATATTTGGTCTGGGCGCTCCCGAAGAATACCAGGGATTTGTAGCATCTGTGAAAAAAGGAGAGTCTAAAAGCCAAAGGGATTTAATTAGAAAACTAGTTGATATGCAATATGAGAGAAATGACTATGACCTGGCAAGAGGTAGATTTCGAGTAAGAGGTGACACTTTAGAAATATTACCTGCTTACGAACAGCTTGGCATTAGAATTGAATTTTGGGGAGACGAGGTGGAAAAAATAACTCACATAGACACCTTAACTGGAGAAATACTAGATGACAAAGAGTATGTGGAAATATATCCAGCAAAACATTTTGTGACTTCCAAAGAAAAGTTGCAAATGGCGATCAGGGATATTGGTAAGGAACTCGAGGTACACTTGAAACACCTCAAGTCTTCCGATAAATTGCTGGAAGCGCAGAGGCTAGAATCTAGAACAAAATACGATCTCGAAATGTTAGAAATAGCAGGTTACTGTGCGGGGGTGGAAAATTATTCTAGGCATCTTGCCCAGAGGGCAGCCGGAAGCACACCGTACACTTTGTTAGATTATTTCCCGGATGATTTCCTTCTTTTTGTGGATGAATCTCACATGACTCTTCCACAACTCCGCGCCATGTATCGCGGTGACCAATCTAGAAAAGAAACACTAGTTGAGTATGGATTCAGGCTACCTTCTGCATTAGACAATAGACCTCTAAATTTTGGGGAATTCGAAAAAAGGGTAAGCCAGGTCGTCTTTGTATCAGCTACTCCGGGCCCATATGAAATGGAAAATAGCGCAGTTACAGCCGAGCAGGTAATAAGGCCAACCGGACTTCTAGACCCTTTTATTGAAGTTAAACCGGTGACTGGCCAGATTGATGATCTGCTGGATCAAATTGACACAAGAGTGAAGAAAGGCGAAAGAATACTGGTAACAACCTTAACAAAAAGGATGTCTGAAGAGTTATCGGATTACTTGAAGGAATCCGGGATAAGAACCCAATACTTACACTCTGAAATCGATACTCTTGAAAGAAGTGAAATACTTAGAGATTTGAGAATGGGTGTATACGATGTACTGGTGGGGATAAATCTACTGCGAGAAGGCCTAGATCTTCCTGAAGTAAGTTTGGTAGCCATACTTGATGCAGACAAGGAGGGTTATTTGAGGTCTAGAACCTCTCTAATCCAAACTATCGGACGAGCCTCTAGACATATCGATGGGAAAGTGATCATGTATGCCGATAAGATGACAGATTCTATGAAAAATGCCATAGAAGAAACTGATCGAAGACGTCTCATTCAACAATCCTATAACGAAGAGAATGGGATTACTCCTCAAGGCATACGCAAGGCCATAAGAGATATTACTGAAAGAGTAAAATCAGTAGTAGAACCCTCACGGGACGATCTTATTAATGGTCTGGAGTTGCCCAAAGAAGATTTAATAAGACTGATAAAGGACCTTGAATTACAAATGAAATCTGCTTCGAAAGATTTGGAGTTTGAGAAGGCTGCTATCGTCAGGGATCAAATATTGGATTTAAAAAAAATAGTTGCTGAAGAACCCAGATAGATGAAAATTTGTTGACACTGTTTGTTGACACTATAAGAAGTCAAAATATAAACTTTATTCTGGACCAAANNGGTCAANAAGTTAATATNCTAAATTAAGGAANAAGTATGCCTGATTCAGAAACANTCACAAAAGATGATGTATTAGAGGCCCTCCGAGATGTATATGATCCGGAAATACCAGTGAANATTGTGGANTTGGGATTNGTATATGGAGTTGAGGTGGCCGATGGTGATGTCGACGTCAGTATGACATTAACCTTTGCTGGCTGTGGAATGGGACCTTACATAGCACAGCAGGCAGAGTGGAGACTAGCTGAGGTCGAAGGTGTAGAAGATATAAATGTTGATCTTGTGTTTGACCCTCCTTGGACCCCTGACATGATAACCGAAGAAGGAAAACGATTACTTGGCCTCGATTAAAGACCTTCCTTTTCTCTAGGTAGCCGGGTCCGGTAGCAATCAGACCAGCGGAGAATTTCATGACGCAACAAAATCCAGCTCAAGCACGTGCTCGTATTGAATCAATGAAACGTCAGTTTGAACAAAAACGTCAAATTGAGGAATCATTATCAGGAATCAAAAATAAAATCGGCGTATACAGTGGAAAAGGTGGGGTAGGTAAAACTACGGTTGCGGTCAATTTGGCCGCGACTCTAGCTAATGATGGTGCCACTGTTGGTATATTGGATGTTGATATCGATTGCCCTAATGTAGTGCGAGCAATGAAAATTTCCGAGCATCCTACAGTCGGTGGGGAACAAAAAATGATCCCACCTGAAAGATTTGGGGTAAAAGTTATGTCTATGTCATTTTTTCAGGAAAATGAGGACGAGGCGATCATTTGGCGGGGACCGATGATCCATAATGCAATAAACCAAATGCTACAAACCACCGAATGGGGCGAACTTGACTACTTGGTGGTAGATATGCCTCCTGGTACTTCTGATGCCCCATTAACGGTAATGCAAGTTCTAACCATGGATGGCTTCGTGGTTGTTACTACACCGCAGGAACTGGCCAAAATCGATGCTAAACGCTCCATAAACATGATTCGTAAGCTAAAAATCAATGTGTTAGGAGTAGTTGAAAACATGTCTGGTGGTATTTTCGGCCAAGGCGCAGGTAAAGAAATATCAAAAGAATTGGATTTGCAATATCTCGGCGAAATAAATGTCAGAGCAGACTACCAAGATACATCAAGGCCGGCTTCATTGCTAAATAACGAAATACTAGATGAATACCGAAGCGTTACTGGAAAAACCCTTAAGGCTTTAAGCGGCAAATAGCCGATCATTGTTCGTATAAAGTTTCAAACTGAACTATAAGGTTACTTAACCCTTCCGTGATATTGGTTCCAAGGTCCACTCGACATACCGGACGGTTCAAAGCCACCAATGATTCCATATCTCCATTTGCTTGGGCTGCCAGTAAAGTTGAGAATCCATACTTCTTATCCGCAATCGGGATTTCATTCACATTATCTGAAAAAAGCTGTAGATACATTCCAGACACAGGGCCCCCTTTATGCATTTGGCCAGTTGAATGCAAGTAAGATGGACCCGTGGCCAGTGTTACATGCCTTTTTGTGAGATTTCGAATTCTATAGGCCAAATCGAAAAGCAACTCCCGATCTCCACCTTCCAATTGTAGGAAAGGCAAAACAGCGATGTAGCTATCATTTTTTATTTGTGCTACCCATTCGGGTAGAGCCAGTGTTGAACAAGTAGGCGGCAATTTCCCATGATTAGTGAAATAACCAAGCATCTCGTTAGTTTTATCTTTAGAACTTTGTACCTGAGGTTGATTAAATGGGTTTATATTCATTAAAGATGCTATCAATACCACTGACATTTTCCATCTAAAAAATTCCCCTCCGAGTGACTCTGATTTATCTACCTCTATATTAAATACGGGGATAGCATTGTCATCAAAGTACTGCCTCAGAATTTGAGCTGATGCACACTCCATTGATAAATTCTGATACATGACCGAACAAACATCTGTGGAAGGCGATATCAAACCAGGATCACCCACGATGGGAACGATGCCGAACCCATCTTTTCCCAAACTCTCAGATAACAATTGCTCAAGCCACATAGCAAAGTTACTTAGTGATTCAGGCAGATATACATACAATTTATCTCTGCCATGCCTTAGGTTTTGAAGCAAGAACTCTACCAAAGGTATTGAAGGATTCTCTTCAGGGATAACTGTCCGGCATAAAGATGCCATTTCATTGGCGGAGTCAATAACTGCTGATATATCTGTCTTATTAAGTAAAGCGGGAAACAAGCCGAAAGAAGATAGTTCTGAAAACCTGCCACCTATGTCCGGTTTACCACGGATAATACTTCTAAAATTTTGTTTAATTGCCAGTTTTTCAAGAAAAGTTCCAGGATCCGTTATAGCAATCACATCCTTTTTATATTTCAACGAGTCTCGAGAATTTCCCAATTTATCCAAAAAATAATTAGCTAGTGTGATAGTTTCTAATGTTGTTCCCGATTTGGAAGAAATCATCAAAAGAGTTTTTTCGTTCTTAACTTCAGCCAATATTTTTTCAACAATAGAGGGGACTACAGAATCAACAAAGATAAATTTGGGGCAGTTTGCACCTAAAGAAGNTATTGCCCTNGCGCCTGCACTACTACCTCCAACTCCGACCAGCAATATGTAGTGGAAATCCTCCTGATATATCTCGTTTGCAAGTTCTANNTACTGTCTTTTCTCNTTTGAAGTCCAATCGCATCCAACTGACCAACCTAACCAATTCGATATGGAAATATCAGCATTCTTNGGTGTTGATTTTTCAGCAGCTTCCCAAAATTTTCGAATACTATCTATTAGTACGTCATCGTCCCAATTAGAAAAATTCTGTTTAAGGTACATGATCCATGATAATCATCAATTCACCGACAACATGGATCTTTTGTGCGATATATTTTGCAGAAGATCGTCAAAGGAATCTGCAAATGCTTTGACACCGTCTTCAAGTAAAGCGTCGGTTATTTCTGCAAGGTCTATACCAGCTGAGGCTAGTTTTTCCATATGTGCATAGGAATCATTTACTTTTTCATTGATAGTAGTTTCAGCTATCCCATGGTCAATAAATGCGTTTAAAGTGACATCCGGCATAGTGTTTACAGTATTGGGGCCTATTAAATTTTCAACATATAAAACATCTCGCATCTCTGGGTTTTTCATACTGGTGCTAGCCCATAGGGGTCTCTGAATTTTGGCACCTGCAGCCCGAAGTTTGAGGTAGCGTTCGGAGGAAAAGGTCTTCTGAAATTCGGCATAGGCTATCTTGGCATTTGCGATTCCTGCACGACCTGACAATTCCTCAGCTACGAATCCATTTTCCAGTAATTGTTTATCGACGGCCGTATCTATTCTGCTAACAAAAAAAGAAGCCACTGAAGCTACCTTAGAAAGGTCGGTCGTATTTTTATGAAACTGCTCAAGACCACTGATATAGGCCTCTCTGACTAAATCATACATTTGTACAGAAAATATTAAGGTNACATTGACACTAATACCAACGGATATCAACTCATGTATGGCTGGAATCCCAGCTTTAGTGGCAGGAACTTTTATCATTAAATTTTGACGGTCAACTTCAGAATATAGCCTTTTCGCCTCNCCTATTGTGCCCTTTGTATCATTTGCTANATGNGGATTTACTTCTAGAGAAACGTAACCATTTTGGCCTTCAGTTGATCTATACGTATCGCTCAGAAGATCAGCGGCGTGTTGTATGTCTTCAATTGCCAGCTTTTCGAATACCTCTACATCAGAATGTTTTTTATCCTTCATATTTTGGATATCCGAGTCATATACATTTGAGGAAGAAATAGCTTTTTCAAATATACTAGGGTTGGATGTTAGACCAACCACTCCCCAATCTAATATCTCTTTCAGGCCGCCAGACAGCAGAAGTTCTCTGCTGATATTGTCATACCAAACTGACTGACCAAGTTTTTTCAGTTTTAGTAACCTTGAAGCCTCCGACATAGATTCCCTCCATCAGTAAACACAGTCAATCATTTTTTCAATATAAGTTTATGTTCAACCCCAGCAAACACGGGAACATGATATCACCACGATCTTTTAGATCTAANGAGAAATATGAAACGTTCAAATGTCTACACTTATAGTGTAGGGCTACCAGNTTGTGATTTAGGTATTCATTTTAGTGACTATAGGGGTCACATATGTCTACATAGTNAATCGTCGGTATAGAACCAACAGGCGTTCTGGTAAGTCATTAATGTCATCCAATATTTCATAACCCATGTCGGAACACATTGTCTTCAAGTAATCATGTCCATTCTTATCAACAGTCAGACAAAAAGAGTTAATNCCTTGTCTTTTCGCTTCATCCAATGCCTTCTTAGTATCGTGTACAGCATATTCTTTTTCCACACCTTCCCTACTATAGCCACGATCCTGAGGGCGACCATCACTAATCAAGAACAGTATTTTTGTCCTTGCGTCAGTGTTATCCAATTTGTATGTTGCNTGCCTTATTGCCGGGCCCATTCTTGTTGCATGCAAAGGAGCGATTCGGTCAATCCTACGTTTGACCTTATCTGAAAAATTCTCATGAAGATCTTTTACNGTATAAAACTCTACATTCTCCCTTCCGTATCCGGAAAAACCATATATCCCGTAAGTATCTCCTATTGCCTCCAATGCGTTTATCANAAGCACCATAGATTCTTTTTCCATGTCGATGATCCTTTTATAGGATCTTCTCATCTGCTCCCCACGCCTAGTTCTCAACCAAACCATATATTCAACCGGGTCATCAGGGGCGTCCCAGTCATCTTGTTTGTTTTTGCCTTCATCTATGGCCTCGGCCGTAGAAGCACTGGTATCTAAAAGGAAAGCGACCGCCACATCACGTTGCACTTTATTTCGTCGCCAATAAAATTTTTCATCTGGNCTGTTCCCAGTTTTTATGTCCACCATATTCTCTATAACATCNTCGATATCTATNTCTTCCCCGTCTATTAANTTTCTTTCTTTCCTAAACATTTCAGGGACCATCATCTCNAACTGTCTGCGNATCCTAGTGACTAAGGTACTATATTCGTTNAGAGTGGATGCAAAGTATGCTGGATCCCCCTCCTGCATCATCTTTTGCCTCACTACGCACCATCTAGGTTTGTAATCATCCGCTCTAAAATCCCATTCGTCGTAGACAAACGTTTCGGGTTCAGCCGGTTCCAATTCTCCTCCCTCTTCATCTACATGAACAAAGGGTCCTTGTGAATCGTCAGGGGATTGGGGCATATTAGCCCCAGCTTCCTTCATAATATTATCTGCAAACATCCCACTTGATTCTTGAATTTCACCTTCAGTGGCCTGTAAATCGAGTTCAGCGCTATTTTCCAAAAGTTCTTGGAGCTGTTCTTGTGTCAGAGGTTCCCCTTGACCTTGGCCCATCTCGTCTTGTTGTTGCATTCTTAACTCGGTCATCAACTGAGCCAATTCCGGTTTAAAGTCTCCACGGTATTCCACTTCCTGAATGGATTCGTATTCTTCTTCACCTTCAGGGCGGAGTTCCATTTCCATACCCATTCCTATCTGCTGTAACAGGTTTTCCATATCTTCAGGATCAACATAATCCTCATCATCCTCTTCATCAAAATCCATATCGTTCCAGTCATCAGGAGGTATTTCTTCATTTGGTATGGCAGAAATTATTGCGTATATCCTTAAGCTCGCTTCCGCTGTATCCTCAACAGTTGCCTCAGGCACCAAAACTCTGCGAGCAATTTGTGCTACCTGAGAAGCTTCTTTGTTATATTTTGATGGTGCTACGATTCCTTCATATTGTTGGAGACTCAGTCTCACCATAAATTCAACCATGGCCTCCCGAGCTGGAAGCTCTTTTATATCAGGTCGATTTTCATGCGAATCACTTTGAACCTGGGTATATGAAGATTTGATCCCGGGGTATTCATTTTTGACTCTTGCATCAAGACGTCCATCCTCCACTACTGTAAAAATATCGAGAGCTAATTTCCGATCTTCAAACAGATCAAAAAACCTTTGCATATCTGTTAGCCAAGCTCTCTCCAATCCTGTATGTGATTCATTACCAGGAGAATCTGAGTCGGCTACATCATCACCGACAGCAGGTCCATTATTTTGGTTTTCTTCTAGAGTCTTTATCCTTCTTGTTTCTAGGTCAAAGCGAAGATTTTCAAAAAGCCCCGACTGTCTTTCAAATTCAAATATGAAGCTACCGAATTCTAAATGGGCTACTTGATGAGTAGAAACCACTTTGAACCAAGCATAGTTTTCTTCCTTGGTCCCATACCTATCAACCAAAGTGGGAACAAATACGGTAGATCCTTCTGTGGTAGGCGATTCGTTGGAAACCCAACCAATGTTTTTTTCGACCAGTGCATCAGTTGGGGATAATTTAATTTCAGCACCAGCTAATGCCCTGCAATACATCTCCATGACAGGCTTTATTCTGTCAAACTCTATGCCGGACGATAGTGTCTCAATTACGGCTTCAGAGTGGGAAGATTCGATTTTAAAAAAAGCTAGGCCTCCATCTTTGTTTTGCGATAGGGTATTCACCCCTTCCTGATACCAACGACCCAACTGAAATATCGTAAGCTTCTCTAGAACTATGGGTGCTGATTTTATGAATTCAGGCATTGCTAACGGTTCTTCATCAAGAAGGGTTTCCGCAAAGCCCAGAACTATATGGTGGCTATCCTCTTCTAATAAGGAAAGTGATTGGGATATATCTAACATGGTCCCCGGTATGTTAGTTCCCCCATTATTTACCAAGCTTTCAGCTAGTTTTAAGAATCTCATCCTTTCTTCTGGATGAATCTTAGGTAATGCCTTCGCCCCAGCCTCGAAAAAACTTTTAACCTCACGCCAGCCGGTGTCTACCAAGGTGGTGGCTAATGACAAAAAAGCATCCTTATCATCGCCGATTAAGGGAAAGATCTGTTCACCTAATGTCAAACATTCCGAGGACAAATCATAGGATCTATGGGAAAGAACGTCCAAAAAATTTGCGAAGTTTTCTAGTTGTTGAAAAGAAAGGCTTTCTAACAAGGTAGAGCTTTCTGCAAAAAATCTGCACGCCAAAGTACTGGATTTCCAAGTCCCTTTATAGAGCCCGTCTCCCAAATTTGCCCAACTTTCTATATGACGAGAACGTAATTTGCTCATTGTTGCGGGGCTTGCTTCAAAATATGCCGCCGCCAAGGTCGGAGACTCCTCACATAATGAAGCCCCGCACTCCATCCATCGTACAAAATAACTATATGGCATTGAAGAAATCACGTTAGGACTTACTTGATAAAAATGGGCTGCTGCCTCCCATGAACGCACTGTTTGCCCTGCTATAGCAATCCCTCTTTTTAACCAGTCTGACGTTTGTTCGTCAGAAAGTGCATCGGGCATGTCAACAATGGCTTTATTAAAATTATCTTTTACAGGAGTTGGAAATTTTTCCAGCTCTGGCAGTATATATTTTAGTGATTTTAATTTGTCAGTCATGCAGGCTCCTCCAAATTTCTTGAATCAATGAGGCAGGCAAAATTATTAAGAATCCTAGCTGTCGCACCAAAAATCATATTATTTTCATAATGGAAGGCCGGCTGCATAATTACTTCGCCCTCTAGTAATTTTGCCTCATCTCTCCTAGTATCATTTAAAAAGAGAGCAGATAGTGGCATCTCTATGACTGCCTCTACTTCNTCNTTGTGGGTGTTAAATTGATATGGGTANGATATTAGCCCAACCGTAGGGGTTATTTCATATCCTGTTGTAGTCTCTGTTTTGTCCAANACTCCTAGAACTGAGACACTNCCCGGGGCAATACCCATCTCTTCCCAAGTTTCTCTTAAGGCAGTCTCAGTCAAATCTTTGTCCAAACTATCTTTCCTACCTCCAGGAAAACAAATTTCCCCTTTATGGTGTTCGACTTTTTGAGTTCTTCTATTTAATATCACCCAATATTCACCATCCCTATCAAAAAGCAACACCAGCACACCGGCCGGTATGTGATTTGTGGAAGAACTTTTCAGTTCTTGTGTTCCATTCAATACATTTTCTATGTAAGCGGGTGATAGCGTCACTGAGGATTTACTCAAAGATTGAGGAAATTATCTCCGTAATACTCTGCTGTAANGAGTGATCATCTGTAATTGCCCAATTGACTGATACTTGGCATGCCCTACGAGGTGCAATACCTTGAGCCATAAGTTGGCCAGCATATATCAGAAGTCTCGTGCTTGCCCCTTCGCCAAGCCCATGCTCCTTTAAGTTCCTTACTTTCTCTCCTAATTTGGCAAGTTGGTAAGCTGTTTCCTTATCCACTCCCGCTTCATGCTCCACAATTTGGGCCTCTAATTCCATCGGTGGGTAATCAAACTCGATGGAAACAAACCTTTGCCTAGTGCTGTGCTTCAGGTCTTTTAGAGCGCTTTGGTACCCNGGATTATAGGATAAAACCAGCAAGAATCCGTCNGCCGCCTGCAAAAGCTCTCCTCTTTTTTCAATGGGNAGGATCCTTCTATGGTCGGTCAATGGATGTATCAATACTGTAGTATCTTTCCTAGCCTCCACTACTTCGTCCAGATAGCAGATTCCTCCCGCTTTCACAGCCCTAGTCAACGGGCCGTCAAGCCAAACGGTCTGATCTCCTTCTAATAANTATCTCCCAACGAGATCGCTTCCGGTAAGGTCTTCATGACAAGCTATTGTTACTAGGGGCAAATTCACAGNCGAATCATCGGCATCATTCTTCATAACCTTGGTTAATTCTGCGCCAAGCTTATATGACATATATTCTACAAATCTAGTTTTNCCGCATCCTGTGGGTCCCTTGAATATGAGAGGAAGCTTCTGCTTATAGGCTGCCTCAAACAATTCCACCTCATCCCCAANTGGCACGTAGTACGGCTCTTCTTCCAATTGATATTCTTCAATAATGAAACTTTTATATAGTGATTGAGTTGTCATGTGCAGCTATTCCACTCCTATTTATTAACTACTCTAGTGTTCCAAATTTTTTCTACATTGTCGGCTAATTCAGCTGTCGTTCCATCATTGGCTACAACAACATTTGAATGTTCAATTCTTTCATCTTGTGACATTTGAGAATCNATCCTGGCAATCGCATCCTCCCTAGTCAAAGAATTTCTCTCTTTTAATCTTTCAATAACTGTTTCTCTTNCTGAGGTAACAACCCATATTTCATCAAACAGGGCCTGCCAGTTNGCTTCAATCAGCACTGCAGCTTCCACAACGACCACATCNGTTCCATTGGAAGAGTATTCNGTCAACTGNGCTTGGATCATATCGTGAATCAATGGATGCATGATTGAATTTAGCTTCGCCATATTTTCTGGGCTGGAGAAAACTATAGGACCGAGTTTTGTCCTATCTACAGTACCATCATCTCCCACTACCTTATCTCCGAACGCATCAACGACCGAGTCAAACCCGATCGTCCCTGGAAGGTATGCCTCATGACCGAGCAAGTCGGCGTTCACCACCGTTGCNCCAAGATCACTNAATAGATTGGAAACTAGCGACTTGCCAGTCCCTATCCCTCCGGTAAGACCAATACTAAGCATATTACCTCGTCTANAAAAAAGTCATTCGGTCATTCTACAGGAGGAGATTTTCGAGGGTCAATTAAAACCGTGTTTTCAAGAAAAATTAAAGGACCAGAAGTCGATTTCTTTAACAATATATAATAGGAGGCTAAATGATCAAACAGGGTCAAAAAATGCAAGAAAAACTGCGACAAATCCCCAGTGTCAGTGCTGTACTTTCAGACACCCGAATTTCCGAATTGATGACCGAATACTCGACAGCAGCCATAACAGACCTCGTACGTGAAAAGCTGAGTCAGGTAAGGTCAGCTGTTGTTGATGAGTCGGAAGTTCCAACAATATCNCAAATATCTGACCATGTCTCAGCTCACATAGANAAAAACTGGGCCAATTGGCCAACAAACGTCATAAATGCGACCGGAGTAGTTATTCATACAAACCTAGGGCGTGCACCNNTAAGTACTGAAAGTATGCAAGCAACTATTGATTCTTCTAGAACCTACAGCGATCTGGAATTAGAACTANATTCTGGAAAGAGAGGATCTAGGCAAGCGAGAATTTCCCAACTGCTCTCTACTCTGACTGGAGCTGAGGCAGGGTTAGTGGTCAACAATAATGCTGCGGCTTTAATACTTGGGCTCTCANCNTTGGCGTTAGGAAAAGAGGTAATAGTTTCACGATCTGAAGCCGTGGAGATTGGTGGCGGTTTCCGAATACCAGATGTTCTAAAACAAAGTGGNGCAACCCTAGTTGAAGTTGGGACNACCAATAGAACTTATGTGACGGACTATGAAAAGGAATTAAATGAAGAAACTGGAGCCATTCTTTCCATTCATGCAAGTAATTTCAAGATAATCGGCTTCACCGCCAACCCTTCGATTACAGAGCTTTCAATTCTAGGAACTGNGAGTGGGGTTCCTGTCTTACATGATGTGGGGAGTGGATCATTGTTAGATCCAACTAAATACGGCCTGGCACCAGAACCTCTACCTCAAGAAAGCATAGGTGCTGGCGCCGATTTATGTTTCTTTTCCGGAGACAAACTGTTAGGTGGTCCGCAGGCAGGAATCATTGTGGGCCGAAAAACTTATATCGAGCAATTATCAAGCCATCCTTTAGCGAGAGCGTTCAGAATAGATAAAATGAATTTAGCTGCCTTGACTGCTACCTTAATTCATTACTTGAAAGAAGAAGCTCAAAACAAAATTCCCGTCTGGCAGATGATATCTGCGGAATTGGAGGGCTTACGCAGAAGAGCTGATAAACTGGCAATCACGATTCCTAGTAGCGACTTGTACTCAGTGAAAGTCATCCCAACAAAATCTACGATTGGAGGCGGTAGCCTACCGGGAGAAACAATGGATTCATACGGAATTCAGGTAAACGTGAACAATCCTGAAAAATTTGCCCGAAAAATTAGAACTAGCATAACACCAGTAATTCCTAGAATTGAAAAGGATGCAGTAATATTTGATCTTCGGACTATATTGCAAATTGAAGATGAGGCCTTGATAGCATCCATAACCCATGCACTGCAAAATTAATTGCCTTATCAGAATCCACAGGACTCAAAACTTTTCAAAAAGTTGTCTATTCCAAATGAGATCCATTTACGAAGAATCAAAGTAGTTCCTGCGATTAAAAGACTAGAGTCATATATCAAAGATGCTACGGATGCTGGAATGAAAGAGGTCAGGGTGATTCACGGGCGCACTGGTACAGGTGATATGAGAAGAGCCGTACATAAATTCCTGTCTGAACATCCAAATGTTGAAAGGTACTATCCAGCCCCACCTGCCGAAGGNGGGCCCGGAGCTACAATAGCTGTNTTGNAATTATCNCTCTAATCTAAATTAGATTTACAGTTGGTAACAGCCCCCCAAGTGGCCACGCAGAACGGCACCATATATGTAAGTGGGACCTTCCAAANTAGGGCCGTATAGAAATTACCAGAAACTATAAAATCGCCTTGGTTCAACAGAATTAAAATTGTTCCAACCAGACCTGCAGCCATTAAGGAGCGGTTCAACATTGGAAAATACGCCANTAAACACCAAAAATGCCGATACTCAGGCGAGCCATTCGGGCTGACTAAATAAGTAGAACCNGTTATCGTTTCTTTACACCTGCCGCAAATCAAGGATTTCTGCATGTTAGTCTCCAATCAATAACTCACTGATTCTTGTACACTATTGCATTACGTGAGCCAAACCATTTTTACACATCCATCGAGGCTAAAACGATGAACATGTTTGATTTTGAGGCGAACCGGCACCTGTCCAATAACGCCCCTTTGGCAGCAAGAATGCGGCCAACCAATCTTGATGACATAGTTGGTCAGNCTCATTTAACTGGCAAAAATAGCCCACTCCGGAGAAGTATCGATGCCGGAAGGATTCCTTCATTTATTTTGTGGGGGCCACCGGGGACAGGCAAAACCTCCCTAGCAAACCTTATAACTTCAACTTCGAATTTCCATCTCGAAAAAATCAGTGCTGTCACTTCTGGGGTGTCTGAGTTGAGAAAATTAATTGCTGAATCTAAATCCCGACTAGGTATGTCAGGGCAAAGGACTGCTCTTTTTATCGACGAAATTCATCGATTTAATAAAGCCCAACAAGATGCAATACTTCCACATGTAGAAGATGGCACTGTCACTTTCATAGGTGCCACCACAGAAAATCCGTCCTTCGAAATAATTTCTCCACTTTTATCACGATGTAGAGTNTTCACATTAAATGGCCTGGAAAGGNAAGACATCGTCCANATATTAACCAATGCTTTGAACGATTCAGAGAAAGGTTTAGAAAAAAGAAATCTTTCCATTGAAGACGGAGTGCTCCAAGATATAGCAGCATTGTCCAGTGGGGATGCCAGGTGGGCCTTGAACACATTAGAACTAGCAGCAGACTCCGCCTCTATCCAAGGCAATAAGATATTAATAAGTAAATCATTGTTGGATGAGGTAATAGAAACCAAGGCTCTCCCGCATGATAAAGCGGGAGACAAACACTTTGACACAATATCTGCTTTTATAAAATCCGTCCGGGCCTCAGACCCTGATGCTTCCGTGTATTGGTTAGCCAGGCTGCTCTTGGCCGGGGAAGACCTCATGTTCATAGCTAGAAGACTTGTTATATTGGCCAGTGAGGACATAGGATTAGCTGATCCCAGAGCACTAACAATCGCTGTTTCAGCTCAACAGGCTGCCCATTTCGTGGGAATGCCAGAAGCTCGGATCATACTATCAGAAGCCACAATATACCTAGCCTCAGCTCCTAANAGTAATTCTGCCTATAAAGCGATCAATTCTGCAATGTCCGAAATTAAATCTTCAGGAGAAAATCCAGTTCCGCTTCATTTACGCAATCCTGTGACTGATTTAATGTCACAGGAAAAATACGGCCAAGGTTACANGTATGCCCANGATTATCCAGNNCATTTTGTCAGAACAGAAAANCTTCCNGNAAATCTTGGGNNNAAGGANTTTTANNTGCCNGGAAATTTGGGTTATGANAAATTTATAGCAGAACGGCTAAACAAATGGTGGAAAGAGAAATACAAGGAATAACGATTGCTCATTTTCCCGAAGCCACCTTGGCTCCAATGGATATCATATTTTTAGCTATTCGGATCGCATTCATTATCACTACTACTCCACCTGCTGCAACAGCTATTGGAGCACCCAAAATTGCCGCAATCGCCCCAGCGTGAAATCCTGCTGACCCACTAAATCCCCAACATAAAGATTGAAAACTTAAAACCCTACCTCTCATACCATTCGGAACCGATGTTTGAAGTAGTGTGGATAACCCACTTTCGTAAATCACTCCAGAACCGTAGGCAAAGGCCAGTAAAATCATCGATAACAGTAAAACATCAGAGAATGCAAAAGCAATCAATCCAAAACCAAATCCAAAAAGTCCATAAACCACCAGCTTCCCCTTATTTTCTACATCTGGCATCGCAGTCATGATTACCGTAGATATTGCGGCTCCTAACGCCCCTACTGACATGAGAACCCCTAATCCTCGGGCATCTAATCCAAGTTCATCTCTTGCGATTACTGGGAGCATCGCTTCCACTGCCCATCCAAATATTTCCGTGACCAAAATTGCAAGTATCAAAGAACGAACTAGTGTGTTTTTGGCCACATACTTTGCACCATAAACTAAATCCTCCAGATGAGACGAGCCAGATATTTCTGGAGATTTTATATTCTTGAGATTTAAAAAAATTGAACTTGATACAAGCAAGGATATGAGCATTAAGGCAAATCCCAAATAAATTTCCCGATCGATAAGCCATCCACCTGCCAACGGTGCTAAAACTCCCATAACTGTCATAGAAAAGAAGTTAGCTGCAGTTCCCTTAAGGAGATTTTTAGGGCCTACTAAATCTAAGGTCATAGCCATTTTGCAAGGAAGCCTTACAGCATGGAAAGCCCCTGCAAAGAACCCATACCCCAACACGTGCCATACCTCTAGTAGTTCATAAAAAGCCGCTATCCCCAAAATGGCCACTAGAACTATTTGAATAGCTTGTGTAACCACCAACAATATTTTTCTGTTGTAACGGTCTATTAAAACTCCGGCCAGGGGGCTGAATAATGTCATCCCAACCCCTGAGACTCCGGCAGTAGCCCCAACCCAGAACGCAGAATCCGTCTGAATTAAAACAATCCAGCCTTGGAGCATAGGACTTACCATCATGGAGGCGTCATCGAACAAAAGGCCATAGAAAAAACGGCGAAAAGCCNGATTTTTAAACAGGGATANCATAANTAAANCGCGCCTNGTAACGCTATNGGGTCAATATTAAAGNCATTAGTGTGATGCCGGCACAAGCGATGAGGTTATGATCTCATNGCATTGGCCATAACTTCTAAAACNTAATCTATATCTTCGGAATCNACCCCGTAGTGGGTCACGAATCTCCACCGNGAATACGGNGAAGCTCCTTTTATTCCTTCCNACTCTAATTTTTTCATCAATTCATTCTTATTAGGGTGNTCGACTTCAAAGAAAACTAAATTCGTGTCNACCGAGTCNGGGTCTATCGTTACACCATCTATTTTGGATANCCCTTCTGCCAATTTCTTTGCGTTGGCATGGTCCTCNGCCAAACGATCAACCATCTGGTCTAAAGCAACGATACCGGCCGCCGCGAGAAAGCCGGCTTGCCTCATCCCTCCACCAACCATTTTCCTCCATCTTCTGGCCTCTTCGACGAATTCGTGAGTCCCTGCCACGATCGAGCCTACAGGACAACTAAGTCCTTTTGACAAACAAAAACTCACCGTGTCCGCTTCCTTCAACATTGCATCAACAGGGGTTTCCAGTTTGACTGCCGCATTGAATATTCTAGCCCCATCCACATGAAGTGGCAGTTCATAATTATGGGCTACATCTGCGATCAGTTCGGTATCTTGCGGAGTAAGTACCCTACCCCCACAGTTATTTTGAGTGTTCTCAATAGCTATAACTGCCGTGTGAGGATTATGGCTATTGGTTGAATCTCTTATGGCCTCTTCAACTTCTGAAGGATCAAGCATACCGCGGGCATCATTCCTAACTGTATGGTACGAAATTCCCCCTAGAGCCGCAGCGCCGCCAGCCTCTGAACGGAAAATGTGAGATTTGTCACCAAGGATAATTTCGTCGCCTCTTCCGCAATGAGATAGGACAGAAATTAGGTTGCCCATTGTCCCACTGGCCACAAACACTGATGCCTCTTTACCTAATTTCGCCGCTGCTATTTCTTCTAGTTTATTAACAGAAGGATCATCATTAAAGACATCATCGCCGATTTCCGCCTTGGCTATGGCTTCCCGCATTTCTGGGGATGGATGCGTAACTGTATCGCTTCTAAGATCAACTTTCGTCATATAATTTTCACCAAGCTAAATCGATTCTAACTTTTACTTTTACCTATTGATTCTAGCAACGGCTTTTCTTAATTACTATACTTATGCTTATTTTTAACTTTGAATTGATCACCATTTGTAACCATTATCATTCTTTCGGGGTAGTTATATGACTGATGCAACCAAAGAATTAACGACATTATCAACCGGAATTTCCAAACTTGAATCCCTTTTGGAAATCCCAAACCAAGTCAAAAGACCTCCTTGCGTTATCCTTTGCCATCCACATCCTCGATATGGGGGTAATATGTTCGATGCTGTGCTGAACCAAATTTCCACCTACTTATTAAGTAGTGGGATAGCTACTTTACGGTTCAACCAGAGAGGTGTGGGAATGAGTAGTGGAGAAAGCGGTGATGGCACCAATGAATTGATAGATACAGAGTCGGTGGTTGAGCTAACAAGTTCTAATCCAAAAATAGATGGTAGCCGTCTAGGTATTATTGGATATTCTTTTGGAGCCTGGATGGCATTAGAATCAGCCTTCAGGACTAATTTAATTAAATCTCTTGTCTCAATTGCATGCCCACAAAATAAGTTCGCCCAATACGGTACGGTCCAAATAACTCAACCAAAATTGCTGATACTGGGCGACAGGGATCATGATTTTACTCTCGGACAATTTAAGTTTTTAGCTAACAGAATGTCAGAACCAAAGAAAACAGAAGTCATAACAGGAGCAGATCATTTTTTCAGAGAACACAGTGATCTAGTAGGTGATTTAAGTTGCGAATTTATTAAGGAAACCTTATAAGCTAATATAGGTACGCAGGGGTTAATAAATTGTAATTTTCTTGATGNTCTTGTGGGGATTGAGAAATAGCCACCTAAAATTTCAAAAAATAAACTTTGGAGTAGTCAATTGTCAGAGAACCAAACATTTAGAAAAGAACGAGACTCGATGGGAGAATTCCAAGTCCCGTTGGAAGCATATTATGGTGCTAACACAATGAGAGCAGTGATCAATTTTCCGATAAGCGATCTACGTTTCTCTCGTTCTTTTATTGAAGCAATATCGATGGTCAAATTAGCTGCTGCCGAAACAAATATTGAACTGGGATTGTTAGATTCTAAATTAGGAGAGGCAATTATAAAATCTGCGACAGAGGTATCAGACGGCAAGTTTGATGACCAATTTGTCGTGGACATATTTCAGACTGGTTCGGGAACTTCCACAAATATGAATGCTAATGAAGTAATTTCAAATAGGGCAATTGAAATACTTGGCGGTGAATTGGGCTCCCGGAATCCCGTTCATCCTAACGACCATGTAAATACTGGGCAGTCTTCAAACGATGTCATACCAACATCGATACATTTAGCTGCTGCCAAAGCTATAACCAGTAATTTAATTCCCTCTTTGAAAAAATTATCAACCTCCCTCAATGTAAAATCCCGAGAATTCATGCCGATTGTTAAAACTGGAAGAACACATCTACAGGACGCGACCCCTGTTCGTCTTGGTCAAGAATTCTCCGGACACGCAGGACAAATAANTAGAGGCATCCGGCGNGCAGAACATGCNGTTCAAGAACTCGGNGAAGTAGCCTTAGGNGGCACAGCAGTTGGTACAGGNGTAAACACACATCCAGAGTTTGCTAAAAAAGTCTGTGAAAAATTGACAAGANCCGCNGGGGTAGAAATCAGAGAAACCTCCAATCATTTTCAAGCTCAAAGTACCTTAGATAATATAGTAGAAGCCAGTGGTGCGATGAANACAATTGCAGTTAGTTTGATGAAAATAGCCAACGACGTGAGATGGATGGGATCAGGACCTCGGGGAGGATTTGGTGAAATTGAACTTCCTGAAGTACAGCCGGGCAGTTCTATAATGCCAGGCAAAGTGAACCCAGTCATACCAGAGTCAGTNTGCCAAGTGGCAGCGCAGGTTATAGGAAACGACACCACTGTCGCAATAGCTGGCCAATCAGGAAATTTTGAAATCAACGTAATGATGCCTGTGGCAGCTTATAACCTTTTACAATCTATTGATCTTTTGGCAACGGCCTCGTCAAACCTAGCAGAACAATGCATTAACGGGCTCAAGGCGACCACAAAAGGTCCTGAGATGGTTGAAAAAGGTCTCGCTATAGTGACTACTTTAGTTCCACATATTGGATATGATGAATCTGCAGAATTGGCACATAAAGCACAGGAAACGGGGCAGACTATCATGGAAGTGGCTCTTGCTGAAACGGATTTAAGTAAACAAGAATTNCAGAAAATACTTGACCCGGAATCNATGACAGAGCCAGGAGTTTCAGGGGCGTCTTTGGGTTAGGAATCGCAAAAAAACTTACTAGCCATACGAATCTGATCAGACTTAGACAGTGGNCCTGAGTTAATCATGTGTGTAAGAATTTTGGATAAAATATCGCCGATCTTAGGACCATGAGGTATTCCNATACCCATAAGGTCATCGCCGTCGATGCACAAACTGATAGTTTTTAATTCATTTGNAAATAATTCTAAATTNCCCCTAAGCTCTTTTGAGACATATGCATCAGCCANTGATATTGCTATTTCGGAGACCTCTCTGAGTTGTTTNTAAATCTCGGTACGCGAGGAACTCACTTCGATAAGTTCGATGCGGTTTAAATCTCTCCCAAACTTTGACAACTTATTTCCTAAATCAAGTCTCTTAATTAAATCCATTCTCTGATCGGTTTGAATTAGTGAAATCAGTATGNATAGGNNAGGTTCTGNGGTCGGGATCCTGATATNTGTCAAAAGTTTTTTTCTNTTGGAAAACTCNGACCCTTTTGGAAATCCAGGGTGAATATGCCCTAGGACTTCAAATTGATCCATTAGATCCAAAATTGAGTTAGCACTCTTTTCAGAATAAATCTTTACTAATTCGTTGGTTATACGTACTCCACTCAATAAAGGTATATAGGTTAGGNCCTCCAANAATTGGGTTCTCGTGCCATCCTCAAGGGAAAACCCCAGCCTCCCGGAATACCGTATGCACCTAAAAATACGTGTTGGGTCATCTTTAAAAGACCCCGNATGCAAGATTCTTACATGTTTTGACTGTAAATCCTCTAGCCCCCTATACAAATCAAGCACTTCCCCCCAGTTGGGAGGGTTAATACAGGCTGCCAAAGCATTTATCGAAAAATCCCTCCTCCCCAAATCATCTTCAATTGAGGATGAAGTTACTACAGGTAACGCACCCGAGGCTGGNTATATCTCTTCCCTAGCCATAGCCAGATCCACTACTTGGTTTAAAATTTTAATTTTGCAGGTGCTGAACTGAGAGTTTGAAATCACATCTATTTGATATTGTGGATCAAATTTGTGCATTAGGTTCGAGGGATCTGAGTCCACAATAATATCGATATCAGAGACTTCCCTTTCTAAAAGCAAATCCCTTATGGTTCCCCCAACCAAGAAAGCCCGTGTCCCCATTTTATGAAACTGGTCTCCCAGTATTTTTATGGCTTTGTACTGAGGTTTTGTAAGTGTTTTTTCTAAAAGATTTTCTATATTCATAAATCTTTCAACATTACTTTTGCTTCTTTACAGTAAAATTTCAGGTCTTATACTTTGAAAGTATACAGAGGTACCAAATATTGGCTCATATTTTCAAAAGATGAGAACTTTTCAGTGACTATGGTTGAACAAATTAAGTACTGTCAATTTTGCGGTACATATCTGGTGAGAAAATACGATCGCAGCAAAGTAAGACCATTTTGCGAGGCCTGCAATACTTTCATATATGTGGATCCTAAAGTCGCAGTAGTNGCGATAGTCCCATCAAACCAAGCAATATTGCTAATAAGGCGAGCTATAGAGCCTCATNTTGGNAAATGGAGNCTGCCGTCAGGCTATGTAGATCGTGGTGAATCTATNGAAAATGCCTTAGTACGGGAAGTCTTTGAAGAAACAACAATCTGTACCAGTCCATGTCACTATCTGGGGGTATTTTCAGGGCAGGGACCAGTTGTAGTCCATGTATATGTGGCAACTCACAAATCAGGTANNGCCAAGGCTGCTGAAGAAGTAAGCGAGATAAAATGGTGTGAANTGGACGAACTACCCNACCTCCCATTCCCTTATGANCAGGAAATNATANCGGCCTATAAAACTTATCTACACAGCCTATGAATCACCTTCGTCACCATGGCCTTCATCCCACATCCTCTTAAAAATACCGTATCTAGGTCCATCNTTGTCACCTAGTGGAGTGATGTTCACNAACTCCCAACCCNTGTCTCCCATACGCTTTAGAAGACTTGTTGTGTAGCGTAGCCCACCTTCATCTGTGTCGGTTTTCAGCTTTACCACATCGTATTCCCACGTCGATACGCCATGCGGAAGATCAAAATCTTCTACATACTCCAGTTGTTGAAGTTCTTCCTCAGTTATTTCTGCCCAGGAGTCTTCTGGCAGGTCTGTCTGGCATTCATCACATGATGTCGCTGGCCCTAGTGAGTAACCACCACACTCAGGACAAAAATAAATTCTCATAGACTATTATTTTAATATTTCTTTTTCGTAAATTCAAAAACACTATCGATCTGAAGCGATTATATGTCCACCATAAGAGAAATAGATACCATGTTGGCATTTTTATGGAAATAAAAACACACTATATTTATTAAAGATTCCCCCAAGACATAAAGTCATATACTCTGATCGCAATAATCATTGCCCCTCGGGGAAGATAATTTTGGTCCCGGTATTGTATGTACCGATCTTTAAGTAATTTCGCAGCCAGTATATTTTCCTGTTCATCACTCACAACTTTAGCCTTACCTTTAGCCATCACATATGCCAATTCATCCCAATTTTCTGAATATTTATCAAATAAAACAACAACTTCATCGTTATTTGCTATGTTGTTAATTCTTTCAAGAGGTTTGCTTGTATCTTTTTTAGGCTTTGAATCAATTGGAGTATAGATCGTGTCGTTACCAGACAAAGCAAAGCAGATAGGTACCGAATGGGGAGCCCCAGAAGGCGTCACAGTAGATAACCTAGCTACCTGTAAAGAAAGTATAAATTCTTCTACGCTTACAAGCATTAAACTCCAAATTGGGTTAGACACAAGTGTTACTTAAGAAGCTTCAACCTTATTACAAATCCTCAATCGACTGAAAATTCATATTGTAGAGATGAGCGTAGAGACCGTCTTTATCCATTAATTCTTGGTGATTCCCTACCTCCACCACCTCACCTGACTCTAACACCACTATTTTATCTGCTCCCCTTATAGTGGATAGTCGATGGGCTATGACGATAGCGGTACGTCCTTCTAACAATTTTCTCAAGGCAGTTTGAATAACTAATTCCGTATGGCTATCAATGCTAGCAGTAGCCTCATCTAAAATAAGTATCTTGGGATCATTGACAATGGCTCTCGCAAAACTTATTAATTGGCGCTGGCCCAAACTAATGTTGGCTCCTCTTTCTGACAAAAAAGTGTCATATCCATCTTCAAGTTGCATAATAAATTCGTGTGCCCCAACTACCTTTGCAGAGGAGATGGCTTTTTCATCAGTCACATCCAAATGGTTATATTTGATATTTTCCATCACCGTACCGGAAAAAAGGTATGGTTCTTGTAAAACCATACTCATCTGGCCTACCACTGAAGTCCTCTTGACGTCTCTAATATCGATACCATCTATCAATATCTCACCTTCTTCCCGCTTAACTGGGTAGAATCGGGACAAAATAGACACAATACTGGTCTTTCCAGCACCGGTTGGTCCGACCACAGCAACGGTTTCACCAGCATTTACCGTCAAATTTATACCCTTCAGTACATCTTCACCTTCCACATATCTGAAGCTGACGTCTTTAAATTCAATATTCCCCTTTATTTCGGGCATCTCGATAGCATCTTCTATGTCTATTAACTCCGGCTCTCTATCCATCAAATCAAAAATTCTCGCGCCGGAAGCCATGGATCTTTGCAACTGAGTATATTGCTGAGTCAAATTTCGAATGGGATCAAAGAACCTTTGTACATACATAACAAAGGCTACTAACACTCCTGGAAGTAATTGGTCTTCTTCCAATCCAACCAATTTGGAACCGAAATACAAGGCAAGCCCAATTGCAACAGCAGTAAGAATATCAACCGCGGGCAGAAGGCCTGCAGCATATCTGCCTGCAATTACGTTCGACCATCTGTGAGCTACATTTTTTTCATCAAATATCTCGAGATTTCTTTCTTGCCTATTAAGGCTTTGAACTACCCTGACTCCTGAAATATTTTCGTTGAACGCAGCGTTCACTATCGCGATTCGTCTTCTAATTTCACTAAAGGATCTTTTCGCATATTTTTGCCAAGTGACCATAATGGTCATCAAAACAGGCAACACCGCCATAGTAATAAGACCTAATTCTAAGTCCATCACCAAAAGGGCAATCACAATTCCGACAAGACTCAACAACTCACCAAGACTCATTACTACCAAAGCTGCAAATTCTTGTAGCTGACCAACATCTCCTTGTACACGGGACATAAGCCGACCCACTTCTGTCTTATCAAAATAGGAAAGGGATTGCTTTTGCACATGACCAAACAAAGCTCTTCTCAACCTAAAAAGAACACCTTGGCCCACTTTCTGCATTGCATATTGTTGAAGGTAATTGGTACCCCAGTTGGTAACCGCATTAATTATAAAAACAACGAAAAGAATGTTGAGTAACCTAATATGAGGAGACAGGAGTTCTTTGAGGGTTGCTAGATTAGTCTCCTCTCCTGCTTGACTTGCACTTACTTTGTAGTCAGTTGCAGTTTGCAGACCATCCTTGATGGGATGATCAATCCCCCAATGTATGAGCCAAGGAACGGCTACCAAAGTAAGGGTATAAACCAGCATCGAAACGAAGGAAACAATTACCAAGGGTAAAAAAGGTTTTATATAGGGAAGCAACCTCAAAATGACCTTTTGGTCATATACGGACCCAAAAAATTCCTCGTCTGCCTGGCCTCTAGAGGCAGACATACCACCTAAGCCAAGATTCATTTATTCACCTCGGAACTTAATTCATCTTGGGGGCGAAGCTGCAGTTCATAAATTTCATTATAAAGGCCGTCTTTTTCTAGCAACTCCTCATGAGAACCTTCTTCTATGATCCTTCCATCCTTCAAAACGACTATCTTGTCCGCGCTATGCACGGTACTAAGTCTATTTGCAATGATGAATGTCGTCCTTCCCTCCATCGAATTATCCATAGCAGCCTTTATCTGATCCTCAGTATTTGCATCCACACTGGAAGTTGAATCATCCAATACCAATATCGGGGGGTCTAACAAAATCGCTCGCGCTATCGACATTCGCTGACGTTGGCCTCCTGATAAAGTGGATCCCCTTTCCCCAACATAGGTGTCATAACCTTCTTCAAGACCCTCAACAAAATCTGCCAATTGAGCGATCGAAGAGGCGGTTTCCATCTGCTCATCACTGGCATTCTCCCGACCATATTTAATATTTTCCTTTAAGGAGGTAGTGAATAGGAAGACATCCTGCTGGACCATTCCTATATTTTCCCTTAGAGAATGCAAAGTGAACTCTTTCACATTTACTCCATCCACTTTTATTGCCCCTGCAGAAACGTCATAAAACCTTGGGAGAAGGTTTGCAATAGTCGACTTACCACTCCCCGGGGGACCAACCAATGCGACGATCTCACCAGGCTTTGCCTCTAGATTTATATTCCTGAGAACTGGTTTGCCGTCACCATAGGCGAAAGACACATTTTCAAATTTAACGTGCCCTTGCGGTTTTTCCAGTGTAACTGCATTTGACTTTTCTTCGACCGCAGATGGTGCATCAAGTATCTCGAACAGTCTTTCCCCTGCTGAAGCAGCTCTTGCATACGCATTTACTACCCATCCCGCCATCCTAACCGGCAACGCCAATATTTGGAGATAAAAGACAAAGGCCGCTAATTCACCGGGCGTCATAGTCCCATTCATAACTTGTCGTCCCCCGTACCACATTATCAAGGCCATGGACACCATAAAAGTAAACATCATGAAAGACATACTAGAAGCGCGTAACTTCTCGGCCGCCACATAAAGATCCGAAACTTCGGAATTCTTTACTTCAAATTTATCCTCTTCATGGTCCTCCGAAGCAAACGCTTTAACTACCCGTTGACCTGAGAAGTTTTCCTGCAGAATAATGCTTAGCTCTGCCATTTTTTCTTGTACTAAAAGCCATAGCGCCCTCATCTTAAGTCGAACTGAGCTGGTATAAATAGCGACAATAGGCATAAAACTAGCGCTTAAAAGCCCTAACTTCCAATTCATAGAAATCAATATCGCAGCTACTATTATGAACAGAGCTATGAAATATGGAGCCCTGACAAGTCCCATATTTATGAACATGCGTATATTTTCCACATCTGTGATGGCTCGAGACATCAGGTTACCGGTGTGGTGTCTATCGTGAAAAGCAAAACTCTGATGCTGTACATGGTCATAGAAAGAATTTCTTAGATCGTAAGAAACATATTGTGACAACGTCTCTGACAAATAGGTTTGGAAATATGACATACCTCCACGAATAACACTTAAACCCAGAATAATTAATATGCATGGGTAAAGGATTCCTGTGTCCACTTTCTCGCCGGCTAAAATAGGCTCTGCAACAGAGTCAATTGCCTGTCCGAAAAGTTTGGGTAGAAAGATATAGGCTGCGATAGCCCCAATCGTAGATAGGTATGAAAAAGTTAACCTGTATTTGTACCTCAGAGCAATTTTTATTATTCTAAGGATATGCTGCATAAACTCACAGAATCTCAATCCAGAAATTGTGTTCTTCGAGGAAAATACCATCGAAAGTCACAGGGGACTCCCTATTCTACATTGAGATACGCTCTAAATATCAAGTATTTTGAACCCAATTTCTTGACAATTTGTTCATGTATTCTATTGCATGTCTTTAAGATCAGCAGTCAAAAACAAAAAGACATCACAGGGTATACCCTATCGACATGGAGAAATCTAAAGGTCATAACCAGTCCATACGAAAAATGAAGGCAGAGGATATTTCTCAAGTTTCATTTATTGAATCAGATGCTTTTCCCCGATTGTTTCCTCCTACTTCATTTCGAAGAGAGCTCCCAAAAAAGATCTCGACTATTCTGGTTGCGGTATCTAATTCAAAAATGAAAAAGAGTGAAGAGTGTTCATCCAATTCCAAGGTTAATAGAAGCTCCTTAAGCTATCGTTCTGGAAATACGGGATGGAAATCTGGGATGGACTTCCTGACTGGATATATTTTTCTTTGGAATACAACTTTTGAAGAATCTCATGTCATGTCTATAGGTACCAGGAGGTCCCACAGAAGGAAAGGAATTGGGGAATTGCTTCTACATTCAGCCTTAATAAACTCAATAGAAAAAGGAGTCCGATCATTAACTCTTGAAGTTAGGGTTTCAAATGTGGCAGCTATCTCACTATATAAGAAATATGAGTTGACCACACAAGGGTTAAGAAAATCCTATTACACTGACAACCACGAGGATGCCAAAATTATGACTGTCGACGATATTCAGTCTCCGGATTACCGGCACTTACTAAATGAGAAATGGAAACGGTTGGGACATCGTCTCAAAAACTAATTTTTATTTTTCTAAATTTGCTTTTACTGAGGAAGTAGTGTCATGTTATACTTTTCCGGCGTTTTTTCACTTGCGAAGCACAGTTAGATAATCACGGTTTAAGGGCTTCAAAATAGCCAAACAACCTATCATATTGAAAGGAAAATACATGGTCGAAGAGGCTGTTGAGGTAGATACGATCCAAGATCAGGATACTGAAGCAATAACGATGAAATCTCTTTTAGAGGCTGGAGTTCATTTTGGCCACCAGAAAAGACGATGGAATCCAAAGATGAAAAGGTATATTTTCACTCACAGAAATGGTATCCACATAATTGATCTACAGAAGACTTTAAATTTGGTAGAAGAAGCTGCAGCATTTCTGAGTGAAGTAGCGGCGAGTGGAAGAAAGATTCTGATGGTAGGCACAAAGAAACAAGCTCAAGATACGATAGTTGCTGAAGCCGAAAGAAGTAATTCTTTGCACATATCCAATAGGTGGCTAGGGGGGACCCTAACCAACTTCAAAACTATTCAGAAAAGAATTGACTATTTGGTAGATTTGGAAACTCGGCGCGAACAAGGGGATTTTTCAACTCTAACAAAAAAAGAGTCTTTGAAAATCGACGAGAAAATAAACAAATTAAATAGAAATCTCTCCGGAATAAAGGAAATGACCGAAATGCCGGGGGCGATGTTTATAATCGATGTGGGAAGGGAAGAGATAGCTGTAGCCGAAGCTAACCGGGTTGGAATACCGATAGTTGCATTGGTAGACTCCGACTGTGACCCTGATCTTATTGACCATCCCATCCCAGGAAACGATGATGCGATAAGGTCTGTCAGGTTAATCACAGGAAGGATGTCAGATGCCATTATAAGTGGATACCACCAACGAAACGCTGAGCAATCTGATGATCCTACAGACGCAAATCAGGAATCAAATCCTAGAATGGTCACATATTCTACAGTTACTATGGAAGAATCGATCACTAAGGAAAATGAAGATACGGAAGAAGAAGTCATTGAACCAGAGCAAACCGCCGAAAGTGATGATTCGGCTTCGGAACCTTTGCAAAGCGATAAGGAAGTAACTTCTCCTGAAATTGAAGACCCGATACCAAGTCCTGAAAATTCAGTAAGTTCAGACCCTATTGAAGAAGAATCTGAGCCTGATGAAAATACCAGCTGACAATAAAAATCCCATCTAACGAAATTTCAAGGGAGAAACCGTGCCTGCAAGTACTACCCAACTGATCAAAGAGTTGCGCGCCCGAACAAGTGCCGGCGTTATGGATTGCAAAAAGGCTTTGGAAGAAAGTAAAGGGGATGTAGACAAAGCTGAGTCCCTTCTAACGGAGAAAGGGATTGCATCTGCTGCGAGGAAAGCAGATAGAGACACAGATCAAGGACTAATCGATACCTACATACACAGCGGCGGTAGGATAGGAGCCATGATAGAAATCAACTGTGAAACTGATTTTGTGGCTCGAACCGATGATTTTTCATCTCTAGCCCACGATATAGCAATGCAAGTCGCAGCTATGTCACCTGAATTCCTTACCGTGGAAGATGCGTCAGAAAATAACACAGTAACTGAAGACAAGTGTTTGTTATCACAACCATTTATCAAAGATCCTTCAAAAACGATCCAAGATCTGATTAATGAAACTATTGGAAAGCTTGGGGAAAATATAAGGGTACGGAGATTCCAAAGATTTTCCTTGGGTGAATGAGGCAAATATGCCAGACAAACCATTCAAACGGATTCTGCTAAAGCTAAGTGGAGAATCACTAAAAGGAAACAGAAGTCATGGAATAGATCCTGACTCTCTGGACTATATGGCTGAAGAGATAAAGTCAGTAACTTCAAAAGGTATCGAATTAGGGGTTGTTGTAGGAGGCGGAAATATCTGGAGAGGTTCCGAAGCAGAGATTGAAGGTATGGACAGGGCCTCTGCTGATTATGCAGGAATGCTTGCAACTGTAATAAGTGCCTTAGCACTACAGGATTCACTAGAGAGAAAGCACAAACTTAAGACAAGAACTCTGAGTGCAATAAACATCCAACAAGTGGCCGAACCGTACATCAGGAGAAGGGCGATACGCCATCTAGAAAAAGGTCGTATTGTATTGTTCGCGGCAGGTACAGGTAACCCCTTCGTAACCACGGACACAGGATCTGCCTTAAGAGCTTTAGAAATAGACGCAGATGTATTACTAATGGCAAAAAATGATGTGGACGGGGTTTATGATAAGGACCCCAAATTAGATAATTCCGCAGTTCGCTATGAGAGTATTTCCTATTTGGATGCAATAGAAAAACGCCTTAAAGTAATGGATAGCACGGCTTTGTCGTTATGTATGGAATACAGTATTCCAATCGTTGTTTTTGACCTTTTTGAGAAAGGGAACCTGAACCGTATAGTCTCCGGTGAAAAAGTCGGGACTTTGGTCACAGAGGAGTAATAAAGAACATGGAAGATATTGAAGAAATATTTAAAAACACTAAAGAGAGAATGAACAAGAGTGTTGATTCCTTGCAAAGAGATCTATCTTCAGTGAGAACGGGACGGGCTTCCACTAATCTGGTTGAAAATCTTAATGTTGAATATTACGGTAATTCCACACCTTTAAACCAATTATCCTCGATATCAGTGCCTGAGGCGCGTACTATAGTCATCCAGCCTTGGGATAAGGAATCTCTCCAAGAAATAGAGAAAAGTATACTGAAATCAGATCTTGGGCTGACTCCTAATTCTGACGGTGCAATCATAAGAATAAACGTACCTGAATTAACTGAGGAACGAAGGCGAGAGATGGTTAAGCTGGTCGGAAACCTAGTTGAGGAAGGGCATGTCGCAATAAGAAATATACGCAGAGATAGTTTGGAAAAAATAAGGACTTTAGATAAAGACAAAGAGATCTCTCAAGATGACGGCAGAAGAGCTCAACAGGAGCTTCAGAATGTCACCGACTCCTTCATATCTGAAATGGATTCCATTAAGTCTCAAAAAGAAAAAGAGGTGATGGAGGTGTGACCCAGCTTTGCTATGGGTAAAAGTAAAGGTCCTCACCATATAGCCATCATTATGGACGGCAATGGAAGATGGGCAACCTCCCAAGGACTAGATAGAAGCTCTGGTCATGAAAAAGGCACACTAAATATTCAAAGTGTGCTCCAAGCATTTTCGGCTCACGGAGTGAAGTATATTACCCTCTACGCCTTCTCCACAGAGAATTGGAACCGCCCACAGAGTGAAGTAGATAACCTTATGAGGCTAACAGTATCTTCTATCTCTGACCAGCTAGTTATTCTGCATTCTGAGGGTATAAGAATTACCCATCTGGGAGAAAAATCGTCATTGCCCCCTGAAGTGAAAGAGGCCATAAGAAAATGCGAAAAAACAACCTTTCACAAC